>CANGMH010000108.1 GCA_947454005.1 Verrucomicrobiota bacterium | reverse complement strand
GACCGGCCGGCTCTCGTCGCTCTTCCATCGTGACGGAGCCTTGCCCTAGCGTCGCCGCCGACCGCCTTCCATCGAAAGCCATGAACCTCACCCAGCTTTTGTTGGTCAACCGCCTGTTGACCGAAGAGCAGCTCGGCGACGCCGTCGCCCTGCAGCGTTCGGAGGGGCTGCGGCTCGACCGCGCGGTCATCCAGCTCGGGTTCCTCACCGAGCGCCAGGTGCTGGAGCTGATGGCCGACCAGCTGCACCTGCCGCTCGTCGAGCTCGCGGACATCGTCATCTCGCCGGAGATCCTGCGGGCGCTGCCGTCGAAGGTGGTCTACCGGAAGCGCCTCGTCCCCGTCTCGCGCGAGAACGGCATCCTCAACGTCGCCACCAGCGACGCCTTCGACCTCTACGTCTTCGACGACCTGCGGCTCAGCACCGGGCTCGACATCCAACCGGTGCTCGCGCCGAGGGACGACATCGAGAAGCTGATCAAGACCCACTTCGGCCTCGGCGGCGACACCTTGGACGAGATGGTCGGGGCCGACGACCTCGCCGGCGGCGGCGCCTCGGTCGAGGGCGGCGAGGACCTGCTCGAGATGGCCCAGGAGGCGAGCGTCATCAAGCTGGTCAACGAGATCATCATCGAGGCGGTCAACGAGCGGGCCTCGGACATCCACATCGAACCGTACGAGCACCAGATCTCCATCCGCTACCGGATCGACGGCGTCCTGCAGGAGGCCTCCGTGCCGCCGCAGATGCACCGGTTCCAGGCCGCGATCATCAGCCGCATCAAGATCCTCGCGAACCTCAACATCGCCGAGCGCCGCATCCCGCAGGACGGCCGCATCAAGTTCCAGGTGGGCGGCCGCCAGGTGGACGTCCGCGTGAGCGTCATCCCGATGCTGTTCGGCGAAGGCGTCGTCATGCGTCTCCTGGACAAGTCGAACGTGCTCTTCACGCTCCAGCAGCTGGGCATGGACGACACCACGTACGCCATGTTCAAGGGCCTGATCGACCGGCCGCACGGCATCTTCCTCGTCACCGGTCCGACCGGTTCGGGCAAGACCACCACGCTCTACGCCGCGCTCAACGCCATCGTCGGCTCCACCATCAAGGTGCTCACCGTCGAGGACCCCGTGGAATACCATCTCCACGGCGTGAACCAGATCCCGGTGAACCACCAGGTGGGCATGACCTTCGAGAAGGGCCTCCGCGCCATCCTCCGCCACGACCCGGACGTGGTGATGATCGGCGAGATCCGCGACCTCGAGACCGCCCGCGCCGCGACGCAGGCGGCGATGACGGGCCATCTCGTGCTCTCGACGCTTCACACCAACGACTCGGCATCGGCCGCGATGCGCTTGATCGAGATGGGCGTCGAGCCGTTCCTCGTCAGCAGCACGATGATCGGCGCGATGGCGCAGCGGCTCGTCCGCCGGATCTGCCCGAAGTGCAAGGAAGAGTACGAGCCCGACCCGGCGACGCTGCCGCGCGACCTCATCCTGGAGCCCGGCGCCAAGCTGGCGCGGGGCAAGGGATGTCCGCACTGCCGCAACACGGGCTTCCGCGGTCGCTCCGGTCTCTACGAGCTGATGGTGATGACCGACGTGATCGCGGAGAAGATCATCGACCGCGCGCCGTCGCCGAAGATCGTGGCGGCCGCGCGGCCCTCGGGTCTGCGCCTGTTGCGCGAAGACGGCTGGATCAAGGTCCGCCAAGGTCTCACCACGCCGGACGAGGTCGTCCAGTGCACCGCCCTGTAGCGAGTGGGCGGGTGAGCCAGAAAGCCAGTGAGCCAGTGAGCCAGTAGGCCAGTAAGCCGGAGATCAAGACACGGACCGACGCGAACGCTGATCGACGAAGTTTTCCACCGCCCGCCGTCCACGGATCCATGCCCCATTTCACCTACATCGCGATGACCGAGGCCGGCGGGAAGGTCTCCGGCGCCATCGAGGCCGAGAGCGAGGCCGTCGCGATGCGGTTGATCGAGGAGAAGCGGTTGTTCCCCGTGTCCGTCCGCGGGAAGGGCGGCGCGGCGAAGGGCGTCCCGAAGAAACGCCGCGTGCGCTCCTCCGATCTCGGCACGCTCTACGGGCAGATGGCCGATCTGCTGGGATCCGGCGTGCCGTTGTTGCGGACGCTCGATTCATTGATCCGCTCGACACCGGCGCCGGGGCTCCGCGAGCTGCTCAAGGAGATCCGCGCGGCGGTCGCCGACGGCAAGTCGCTGACCGAGACATTGCGCCAGTTCCCGGACGTCTTCCCGCCGTTGCACACGGCGATGATCCAGGCCGGTGAACGGGCGGCGTTCATGGAGGAGGTGCTGCGCAGCTTGTCGGGGTTCATCGAGCGGTTCGAGGAGCTGCGGAGCAAGGTCATGGGCGCGCTGATCTATCCGGCGCTGCTGGCCGGGCTCGGCACGGTGGTGATGCTGGCGGCGCTGATGTTCTTCGTGCCGAAGTTCGAACCGCTGCTGGCGAACGTGAAGAAGCCGCTCCCGTCCGAGGTGATGTTCATGGCCAGCCACGTCGTGCGCAGCTACTGGTACCTGGTCATCCTCGCGATCGGCGCCGTCGCCGGGTTCCTCTGGTTCAACCTGCGGAACGACGTCGTCCGCCGGAAGCTGGAGCGCTGGCAGCTCAAGGTCCCGGTGGTCGGCTCCGCGCTCCGGCTGCTCGCCATCACGCGCTTCTGCCGCATCCTCGGCACCATGCTGGCCAACGGCGTGCCGCTGCTGCATGCGCTGAAGATCAGCAAGGACGCCACCGGCTCCAGCATCCTCGCGGACCTCGTGGCCGAATCCGCGGAAGCGGTGCGCGACGGCAAGCGGTTGTCCGAACCGCTCGGCAAGAGCGATTTCATCCCGGAGCAGATCCTCGCCATGATCGCCGTCGCCGAGGAATCCAACAACCTCGACAAGGTCCTCGTCCAGATCGCCGACACGGTCGAGCGCCGGACGAACCGCCAGGTCGACCAGGCGGTGCGGCTCATCGAGCCGGCGATCCTGTGCCTCGTGGCCGCGGCCATCGGCTTCTTGGCGCTGGGCCTCCTGCTGCCGATCTTCACGATGGCGAGCGCGCTCGGCTCGAAGTAGCCCGGACCTCGGAGCGCCGCCCGGACCCGCGGGCGCGCCTTCCGTTTGCCGGCCAAGGGCGGGTCTCCGGGATGCCGCTTCCGGCGCTCCGTCGGCGGGATGATGGCGGCGGCCGCGACGTCGACTTGGCGGCTTGTCAGCGACGGTGCCGGTCTCTATCCCACGCGCACCATGTCTGAGATCGAGATCCCGGAAGACCTCAAGGACGACGCCGAGAAGCGGATCGGCCTGACCATCGCCATCGTCGCCATCCTGCTCGCGGTCGTGTCGAGCCTCGGGAAGGACGAGGACAACGAGAAGATCGTCGCCGAGGTGAAGGCCGCCAGCCTGGAGGTCAAGGCGTCGAACGGCTTCGCCTGGTACCAATCCAAGAGGAACCGGCAGGGAATGAACGACCTCTTCATCGAGCAGATGAGGATCGAGGCGCTGGGCAGCGCCACGCCGGCGCAGACAGCGGCGATGAAGGAGGCCGAGAAGCGGCTCATCGCCAAGAACGCCGAGTACAAGGACGAGAACGAGAAGATCCTCAAGGAGGCCGAGGAGTTCCGCAAAGAGTCGGTCAAGGAGCAGGCCAGCGCCCAACATTCCGCGAAGGCCGGCGACCGGTACAACAAGGCGGAGATCTTCCTCCAGGTCGGCGTCGTCTTCTGCTCGATCACGTTGCTCACCAAGAAGCGGGGGTTCTTCTACACGGGCATCGGCCTCGCCGTCGTCGGGGTCGTGATCGGCGTCTCGGCGTTCATGATGTGACGCCGGGATCCGCGTCCGAAGTGTCGCGAGGACGCGTGCCTGTCCCCGCGCCGCGGCCCCGGCCGGGACGGTTCACCGCTTGCCCCGAGGGTCCCCGGGTGAGCACCTTCCGCGCATGAAAGTCCACTTCCACGGCGCGGCGCGCACCACCACCGGATCGATGTATCTCGTGGAGGTCAACGGACGGAAGTTCCTGCTCGAATGCGGCCTCTACCAAGGACGCCGCGATGAATCGACCGAACGGAACCGGACATTCCCGTTCGACCCGCGCGAGCTGGATGCCGTCGTGCTCAGCCACGCGCACATCGACCACTGCGGGAACCTGCCGAACCTGGTGAAGCAGGGTTTCGACGGGAACATCTACTGCACCCACGCCACGCGCGACCTGGCGGTGATCATGTTGGCCGACTCCGCGAAGATCCAGCAGAGCGACAGCGAGTTCGTGTCGCGCCAACGCGCCCGCCGTGGCGAGCCGCCCGTCCTCCCGCTCTATTCGCCGGCCGACGCGGAGAAGACCACGAGGCTCTTCGTCGCGGTCGGTTACGGGCGTCCGCTGCCGGTGACGGACGGCGTGACGGTCACCTTCTTGGACGCGGGCCACATCCTCGGAGCGGCGCAGGTGGTCCTCGACGTGCGCGAGGGAGGGCGGAAGTTCCGCTACCTGTTCAGCGGCGACGTGGGCCGGCCGGACCAGCCCATCCTGCGCGACCCGGAGCCGGTGGCCGACGTGGATTTCCTCCAGATCGAGAGCACCTACGGGGCCCGCGACCACGGCAGCGCCGCGAACTCGCTCGACGAGCTCGACCGCCTGATCAACGCCGCGATCGACCGCGGCGGCCGCGTGGTCATCCCGGCCTTCTCGGTGGGCCGCACCCAGACGCTCGTCTACGAGCTGCACCAGCTCACGCTCGCCGGCCGCCTCCCGCGGCTCCCCATCTTCGTGGACAGCCCGCTCAGCGTGAACGCCACCGAGGTGTTCCGACTGCATCCGGAGTGCTTCGACGACGAGACGAACCGGTTCCTGCAGGAGCAGGGAAACCCGTTCGGCATGTCGAACCTCACCTACATCCGCGATGTGGAGCAGTCGAAGAAGCTCAACGACATCGAGGGGCCGTGCGTGGTCATCAGCGCGTCCGGCATGGCCGAGGCGGGGCGCATCCGGCACCATCTCAAGAACAACGTCGGCGACCCGAAGAATCTAATCCTCTTCGTCGGCTTCTGCGCCGACCACACGCTCGGCGCCCAGCTCCGCGGCGGGACGAACCCGGTGAACATCTTCGGTGAACCGCATCTCGTCCGCGCCCAGGTCGCGGCGATCGACGCCTTCTCCGGCCACGCCGACCGCAAGGAACTCGCCTGGTACGTCGGACGGCTCACCGGGGACATCCGGAAGATCAGCGTCGTCCACGGCGAAGAAGAGCAATCGCTCGCCTTCGCCGAGACGCTGCGGACCACGTTGCGTCCCGGCGCCGAGGTGACCGTCCCGGTCCGCGGTCAGGTGATCGAGTTCTGAGCGCCGGATCGATGATGCCGGATCGCCGGGCGGGACTGGTTTCCTGCCGTGGAATCCCGGCCGCGGGGTCTTGTCGGTAGTCCCACAAGAGACGGACCGGAGGCGCTGTCGTGCTTTCCAGACAAGTCTGAACGGAGCCGTGCGGTGGATCGGGCGCCGGCGAAGGCGGCTCCGTCACCTCCGGCCTACTTCGAGAGCGGTGCCATCAGGTTGCGGTTCATGGTGAGCGCCATCCGGCTGCTGTTGATGGCGTTGGTCCGGTAGGACTGGAAGCTGGCCAGTTCGTCGGGGCTGAGGAACGAACTGCTGCGTGCCGCCACGCTCGCGTAGATGGAATCCAGCAACCGGAGGTTCTGCTCGCCTTCGCTCTCGGAGGCGATGTTGGCGAAGTTCAGCATCGGGATGAGCTGGAGATCCGCCGGCAGCCCCGCGTTCTGCACCGCCGTCGTCCGCTCTTCCATCATGACCTTGCGGATCTGCTCCTGCTTGGCCTGCTTCGCCGGCCCGTCCCCGGACAAGGCCCCGGCGAACTGCGCCGCGGTGAGATCGCTGACCAGGTTCTGGGTGTGGGCCTTGTACTTCTCGACGGCTTCGTCGCCGAGCAATGCCTGCACCTTGGCCTGCAGACCGATGTCCGCGTCGGCGAAGATCTGGCGCACCTCGGTCTGCGAACGGCCGTCGCGCAGGGCCTGGGTGATGAGGTCGATGTCGTCCATCACGGTGTCGGCGAGCAGGTCGTTGAATTTCTCGGTTGTCCCGGGGTCGATGCCGAGGCGTTTGGCGAACCCACCATAGAGCGCGCCCATGCTCATCTTCTGTTGATCGCGCATGGCTTTGCGGGACGCCGGGTCGGAGGTGATCTTGCTGAGCGCGCTCTTCTCGCCGGCGGCCTTCTGCTCCCGCGCCAACGCCCCCACCTCGCCCCGGAGCTTGAGCAGTTCGGCGGGGTTCTTCCGGGCCTTCGACAACTCCTCCGCCAGCGACGCCTGTCGCGCGACGGCTTGGTCGCGTTCACGTCCCAAGCGCTGGACTTCGCCGGCCAACGGCGCCTGCCGCTCTTCGAGCCGCTGGTTGAGGGCGCGCAGGCGGGCGTTCTGGAGCGCCTCGTGGATCGCGAAACCGATGGCGGCGACGAGGACGGCGGTGACGGCGGATTTCTGGAGGGTGGTCATGGCGAGGATGGTGGCGCTGACGGAGAGCAAGGTCGCCGCGGAAGCGGCGGCCCCGGTGACGGCGGTGGTGGCGATGGTCGCCGCCAGCCCCGGGGGTGCGGCCTGGATGGCCTGGGCCGAGAGGACGGCCCCGAGACCGCCGGCACCGACGGAGATGCCGCGCGCAGCGAAGAAACCACGCAGACGTTCCAATGCCCGGCCGACCCGTTTCTGCGCGGCATCGTCGGAGGTCCCCAGGGCGTCGCCGACCTCGCGGAGGGACCGGTTCTCGAAGTAGCGGAGCAGCACGGCAGACCGGTCGGCCTCGTCGAGCGCGTGCATGGCTTCGTCCAACAGCGGTCCGATGTGGGTCCAGTCGGCGACGTCTTCCATGGCATCCATCCTGGGGGCGATCTGTTCCCGAGCTTGTCGGCGGGCCTCGCGACGGACCACGTCGATGGCCTCCCGGCGGGTGACCTGGTAGAGCCACGCCGTCACGACCGTGCCGGCGGCGAATTCCCGGGCGTGGCGGGCCAGTTTGAGGAAGGTGGATTGGGCCACCTCCTCGGCGAGCTGCGGCGAACGGACCTGGCGGAGCGCGGCGGAATGGACGAGGCCCAGATGCCTGCGGACGATTTCGGCGAAGGCGTCCTCGGCATCATGCCGGGCGTAGCGGTCGAGCAGATCCAGGTCGGTTTCGCCCATGTTCGGAAGGTAGACGTCGCCGCCCGCCGGAATCCGACACGACTTTCGGAGCCGGCCGGGATCCGCCGGAGTGCAGCGCCTCGCGGCCCCGGCCCGCCGCCGGAGGCCCGACTTCGGCCCGCCGGCGCGCCATCTCCGTCCGAGCACTGCGACCTTCGACAAAGCACGCGCGCTGTCCGGCGCGTCCTTACGGTCCGAAGATCCAACGACTGCCAGCCGCGATGGAGGTCGCCTTGCTCACTCCCCGTGGTAGCCGCGCCAGAGCCAGACCAGCGTGTCGGCCAAGGTCTGCTCGAACACCTTCTTGTCGCAATGGCCGGTGGCCAAGCTGTAGACGAAGCGGTGGTTGTAGCCCTTCTCCTGGAGCGCCGCCTCGGTGCGTTTGCCGGCCATCACCCAGTTGTGCTGGGTCGATTCGGGGTCCTTGGCGCGGATGTCGTTCTCGGAGACGTGCGTGAAGATCCGCAGCGGCTTCTTCGGACCGTTGGCGATGAGCTTCATGCTGGAGTGGTACTCCCACGCGCCGTACGGGAACTTGGCCTCCTCCGGCGCGTCGTCGTCCTGTTGGTCGACGAAGGTGCCGGAGTAGGCGGCCACGCGGCGGAACAGGTCGGGGCGGAACCACGCCATCGTGAGCGCCGCCGCGCCGCCGGAGCTGCAGCCCATCGTCGCGCGGCCCCACGGGTTCGCGGTGATGGCGATGTGCGGATAGGCCGCGCGGACCTTGGCGTCGGCGAGCACCGCGGGGAACACCTCGTCGTTGATGAACCGCGCGAAGCGGTCGGACATCGTGTCGTACTCGAGCCCGCGCTCGCTGTCTTTGCCGTCGTTGCCGCCGTTCTCCACGGCGACGGTGATGAAGGCCGGCAACCGGCGGTCGGGATCCTTGGAGATCGTCAGGTTGTCCAGCGCGTTGCGCACGAGGTTGATCTGGCTCGGGCCGTCGTGGGTCACGAGGACCGGCGCCGCGGTGCCGTCGCGATAGGCGGCGGGGACGTATACGAAGATCTTGCGCTCGGTGCGCACGGCCTTCTTCGCGGGCAACAGCGTGGTGTCGTCGCCGCGGAAGATCTTGCTGTCGGCCAGGCGCATCGTGAACTCGAACGACCGGCCCTTGGGGTTGCCCTTGTCGGCGAGATCGGAATCGACGGCGTAGGCGGGCCCGATGGTGAAGCTGCCGTCGCCCGCGGTGCCGGGTTTCTCGGAATAGCTTCCCGTGGCGCAACCGGCGGCGGATGCGAGGGCGAGGAGGACGGCGGCGACGATCCGGCGCGCGGGCGCGGTCGGCGGAAGTGGACTTGGCATGGCCGATTGGGCATCGGTCCGGGCCGCCGACACAAGCAGGAACACGTGACGGATGGATTGGAACGCCGGCGAGAACTTATCCACGCCGTCCTCGACACGGGTGTGGGTCAACTGGAACCGTTTCCGCCTCACCTATGCAGATCCGTCCCGTCCTCGCATCGCTCGCGGCCTGTGCCGCGATGTTCGCCGCTCCCGCCCCGGCGTCCGCCGCGGACGACATCGTCATCGCCGACTTCGAAGGCGCGGACCACGACGGTTGGACCGCCACCGGGGACGCCTTCGGATCCGGTCCGGCGCACGGGACGTTGCCCGGCCAGATGCGCGTGGACGGATTCAAAGGCAAGGGGCTCGTGAACTCCTTCTTCGGTGGGGACAGATCCGCCGGCACGCTCACCTCGCCGGAGTTCAAGATCGGGCGCCGGTTCATCGGTTTCCTCATCGGCGGAGGCAAGGACGCCGAGAAGACCTGCATGGAATTGCTGGTCGACGGCAAGGCGGTGCGCAACGCCACCGGCCCGAACGACCGCGACGGAGGCAGCGAGGCGCTCGCGCCGGGTTCGTGGGATGTCTCCGAGTTCGCCGGCAAGACCGCCGTCATCCGCATCACCGACCGCGCCACCGGTGGTTGGGGCCACATCAGCGTCGACCACATCGTCCAGACCGACCGCAAACCCGTCGGGTGGGTCGCCGACGCGAAGCGGCAGTTCCATGCGACGCGACGCTTCCTCGAGATCCCGGTCAAGAACGGCGGCCCGAACCGCGTGGTCGACGTGCTCGTCGACGGCAAGAGCGTCCTGCGCATCGACACCGCGCTGGCCGACGGCGAGCCCGATTGGTGGGCGCCCATGGATGTCGGCGCCTGGCTCGGCAAGGACATCACCCTGCGGGTCGACAAGTTGCCGGAAGATTCCGCGGCCTTGGGCGCCATCCGGTCGGTGGACACGGTCCGCGAACCGGCGGACCTCTATCGCGAGCCGTTGCGCGGCCAGTTCCATTTCTCGCCCAAGCGCGGCTGGAACAACGACCCGAACGGCATGGTCCACTTCGCGGGCGAGTACCATCTCTTCTTCCAGCACAATCCCTACGGCTGGCCGTGGGGCAACATGCACTGGGGCCACGCGGTCAGCCGCGACATGGTCCAGTGGGAAGAGCTGGGCGACAAACTCGTGCCGGACGCGATGGGGCCGATGTTCAGCGGCAGCGCGGTCGTGGACTGGAAGAACACCAGCGGCCTCGGCAAGGATGGCAAGCCTCCGATCGTGTTGATCTACACCGCCGCCGGCGACCCGACCGTCCAGTGCATCGCGTCGAGCACCGACGGACGCACCTTCACCAAGTACCCCGGCAATCCTGTCGTGGGACAGGTCACCGGCGGCAACCGCGACCCGAAGGTGTTCTGGCACGAGCCGTCGAAGTCGTGGGTGATGGTCCTCTACGTCGGCCTGCCCGGGAACAAGCACACCATCCACTTCTTCCGGTCGCCGAACCTGCGCGACTGGACGCTCGCCAGCGTCACCGAGGGCGTCGCCGGCAGCAGCTACCTCTTCGAGTGCCCCGATTTCTTCGAGCTGCCGGTGGACGGCGATGCCACGAAGAAGAAGTGGGTGCTGGCCGCCGCCGACACCCAGTACGCGACCGGCACCTTCGACGGCACGCGTTTCACGCCGGAACAGTCGAAGCTCACCGGCCAACGCGGTCGCGGCTTCTACGCCCCGCAGACCTTCAGCGACATCCCGTCCAAGGACGGACGCCGCATCCAGATCGGCTGGTTCCAGACCGAGACCAAAGGGATGTCGTTCAACCAGTCGATGACCGTCCCGCTGGAGCTCAAGCTCACCGCGACGCCCGACGGGCCGCGGTTGACCTACACGCCGGTGAAGGAGCTCGCTGCGTTGCGATCCCGGTCGCACCGGTTCGGCCGGTCCACGCTGGAGCCCGGCGGCCGCGATCCATTGGCCAAGGTGAAGGCGGAACTGGTGGAGCTGCGCGCCGAGTTCGTGCCGGGCGACGCCTCCGAGGTCGTCTTCACCGTGCGCGGCGCCAAGATCATCTACGACGCGCGGAGACAGGAGATCTCCGTGCTCGGCCACACCGCGCCCGCGCCGTTGCGGAACGGCAAGCAACGCCTCGTCGTCTATTGCGACCGGACCGGTCTGGAGGTCTTCGCCAGCGACGGCCTCGCCTATATCCCGATGCCGTACCAGCCCAAGCCCGACGATCTCGCTCTCTCGCTTGAAACCAAAGGTGGTGCCGCAAAGATCACCTCGCTCGAAGTCCACGAACTGAAGCCCGCCTGGAAGGCCGCGGCCCGCTGAGGCGGACTCCGCACGGATCACGACCCCGACCCGATGAAGAGATCCTTGTTGTCCGTTGGCCTCCTGGCCCTGCTCGGCTTCGCCGCTGTCCGCGCCGAGGAACCCAAGAACCACGACTTCGACGTCGTCCGCGACGAGTCGAAGGTGCCGCCCTACCAGCTTCCGCCGGTGCTGGTGTCGTCCGAGGGCGGTCGCATCACCACGCCGGAGGAATGGACGAACGTGCGGCGACCGCAGATCATGGCGTTGTTCGGAAACCTTGTTTACGGCGTCGTCCCCGTGCCGGAGACGCCCGTCCGCACCTCCTATGAGCGGCTCCGGACCGACGAGAAGTTCATGGACGGACAGGCGACGCGGAAGGACGTGCGCATCCGCTTCGAGAACGCCAAGGGCTTGGCGGAGATGACCGTCCTGGTCTTCACTCCGAACGGCGCGAAGGGACCGGTGCCGGCCTTCTTGCAGCTCAGCTTTGCCAACACCAAGGACGACGGCCACGACGCGGACCCGTCCCGGCCTGGATATCTTCGCAACGGCCTTCCGCTCGCCGAGTTCCTGCGGAACGGGTTCGGCCTCGTCGTCCTGTCGCAGGGCGCGCTCGTCCGGCACAACGAGGTCGAGTTCCAGTCGGGCATCCATCCGCTGTTCTATCGTGCAGGCCAGAGCTTCCCGAAGGCCAACGAATGGGGCGTGATCGCCGCCGTGTCGTGGTCCGCCTCGCGCGTGCTCGACTTCCTGGGGACCGAGCCGTCCATCGACGCCAAGCGCATCGCCGCGGTCGGCCATTCCAAGAT
>CANGMH010000107.1 GCA_947454005.1 Verrucomicrobiota bacterium | reverse complement strand
TGAGCGCGAACCGCCCGACAAGACCGACAGCGTCGGGCTCGGCGTCTCGTTCCCGCTGCCGTTGTGGAACCGCAACCGCGGCAACATCGCCGCCGCTTCCGCCACTCGCGACCAGGCCGCGCTCCGCGCCCGCCAGGCCGAGGCCGTCGCTGCCGCCGAGGTCTCCGCCGCCAACCTCGGCCTCGTGACCGCTTCCGAACGCCGAGCCCGGTACGCCGGCCAGATCGTTCCCGGATCCGCCGCGATCACGACCGCGATGCGCTACGCCTACCAGAAGGGCGGTGCGTCGCTGCTCGACCTGTTGACGGCCGAGCGCAACGACAACGACGTCCGCCTCGCCGCCGCCGCCGCCGCCGCCGATGTGGCGAACGCCGCCGCCGCCCTCGAGGCCGCGCTGGGTCCCATATCCGCCCTTCCCACCCCATCGAAACGCCCATGAGACATCTCGTCCCCGCACTCCTCGCCTCCGCGCTGGTCTTCACCGGCTGCCGCCCTGAAAAGCCCGCGGAAGAAGCCGCGGACGCTCCGAAGGTCGCCGACGGCAAGATCGTCTTCCCGTCGAAGAGCACGCAGCTCGGCGCGCTCGGCGTGGCTCCCGCCGAGGCCGGGCAAAGCCCTGCGCTCCGGCTCAACGGCCGGTTGGTCTGGGACGACGACGTCACCGTCCGCGTCTTCACCTCGTTCGCCGGCCGCGTGACGAAGATCCTCGTCGAGCCCGGCCGGTCCGTGAAGAAGGGCGACACCTTGGCGCTGATCGCCTCCGCCGATTACGGCCAGGCGCAGGCCGAGGCCCGGAAGGCTTCCGGCGATTTCGCGCTGGCCGAGCGGACGTTGGCTCGCGTCAAGGACCTGCTCGAGCACGGGGCCGCGCCGCAGAAGGACCTGGACCAGGCCGAGGCGGATCTCGGGCGCGCCCGGTCGGAGCTCCAGCGCTCCACGTCGCGCCTCGCGTTCCACGGCGGCGACACCGGGACCGTGGACCAGGTCTATGAGCTGAAGAGCCCGCTCGACGGCGTCGTGGTCGAGAAGAACCTGAACCCCGGCCAAGAGGTCCGTCCCGACCAGATGCTCGCCGGCACCGACAAGCTGGCCGCGCCGTTGTTCACCATCACCGATCCGTCCCGTCTCTGGGTCCAGCTCGACGCCGGTGAGACCGACCTCGGCCAGCTCCGGGCAGGGCAGGAGTTCGAGGTCCGCTCGCGGGCGTTCCCGGACCAGGCGTCCAAAGGCCGCATCGATGCGGTGTCCGATTTCCTGGATCCCGCCACGCGCACGATCAAGGTCCGCGGCAGCGTCGACAACGCGCGGCGCCATCTGCGCGCGGAGATGTTCGTGACCGTCCTGCTCGGGGCGGAGGGCGCGGCCACCGGCGCGCAGGTGCCGGCCAAGGCGGTGTATCTGCGCGGTGAGAAACATTTCCTGTTCACCGAAGAGGCCCCGGGCCAGTTCACCCGGCGCGAGGTGAAGGCCGGACCGGAGCACGAGGGCAAGGTGCCGGTCTTCGACGGGATCCAGCCGGGCCAACGGGTCGTGATCGACGGCTCGCTGCTGCTCGAGCAGCTGCTCCAGACGCCGGAAGGAAGCTAGTCCGCCTCTTGCCGCCCCTAGTCGTCCCGTGCCCCGGCCGCGTCGTCCGTGCCGAGGCCGTGTCCTGAGTTGTCGTCCCGTCCTTCCGTCCGAAGCCCGCCCATGATCCGCAAACTCATCGCCTCCGCGCTGCATCAGCCGCTCTTCACGCTGCTGCTCACGGCCCTCTTCATCGCGGGCGGCGTCGCGGCCTTCAAGACCCTCCCGATCGAGGCGTTCCCCGATGTCTCGGACATCCAGGTGAACGTCGTCGCCCTCTATCCGGGCCGCGCGGCCGAGGAGGTCGAGAAGCAGGTCACCATCCCGCTCGAGATCGCGCTCAGCGGCCTGCCGCACCAGGTCCGCCTCTTCTCGCACACGCAGTTCGGGCTCAGCTTCATGATGCTGACCTTCGACGAGAAGGTGACCGATTACTTCGCCCGCCAGCAGGTGCTCGAGCGCCTGCAGAGCGCCGAGCTGCCGGCCGGCGTCCAACCGCAGCTCGGGCCGCTCTCCACCGCGATCGGCGAGATCTTCCGCTTCCGGCTCAAGGGCGACGGCAAGACCTCGCGAGAGCTGCGCACGATGCAGGACTGGGTCGTCGAACGACAGCTCCGCATGGTGCCCGGCGTCGCCGATATCGTGACGCTCGGCGGTCTCATCAAGACCTACGAGGTCAACCCCGACCTCGCCAAGCTCCGCTACCACGACCTCACGCTGGCCCAGCTCTCGGCCGCGCTCGGCCGCGGCAACGCCAACGTCGGCGGCAGCAAGGTGGAGCAGGGCGTCCAGCAGTATCTGATCCGCGGCATCGGCCTCCTCCGCTCGGCCGACGACATCGGCCAGATCGTCGTCGCCTCGCACAACGGCACGCCGGTCCTCGTCAAGGACGTCGCGGCGGTCACCATCGGTTCCGTGCCGCGCGAGGGCGTGGTCGGACAGGACGACGACGACGACATCGTCTCCGGCATCGTGCTGATGCGGAAGGGCGAGAACCCCTCCGACGTGCTCATCGGCGTGAAGGCCAAGGTCGCGCAGCTCAACTCCTCGGTGCTGCCGAAGGGCGTGCGGATCGTCCCGTACTACGACCGCACCTGGCTCATCGACACCACGCTCCACACGGTCTTCCACAACCTGCTGGAAGGCGCGTTGCTCGTTACCGCGGTGCTCCTCCTCTTCCTCGGCAACCTGCGGGCGGCGCTGATCGTGGCGCTCATGATCCCCCTCTCGCTGCTCGCGACCTTCATCGGGCTCACATGGCGCGGGATCCCGGCCAACCTGCTGTCCCTCGGCGCGATCGATTTCGGCATCATCGTCGACGGCGGCGTCATCGTGGTGGAGAACATCTTCCGGCACCTGAGCGAAGGGCAGCACGATTACAAGAGCTCGCCGCAGCGGTTCCGCGACGCCATCCAGCGCGCCGCGGCGGAGGTGGGCAAGCCGACCTTCTTCTCGATGCTCATCATCATCGCCGCGCATCTGCCGATCTTCACGCTCCAGAGGCACGAGGGCCGGATCTTCGCGCCGATGGCCTGGACGGTGACCAGCGCGCTCGTCGGTTCGCTGCTCTTCTCGGTCACGCTCGTCCCGCTGCTCTGCTACTTCCTGCTCCGGAAAAAGCTCCCGCACGACGACAACTTCATCGTCCGCACCGCCAAACGCGCCTACGCGCCGGTCCTGTCCTGGAGCCTCGTGAACTGGAAGGCCGTGCTCGCCATCGCCCTCGTCTCGCTCGGAGCGGCCGGCGCCATCGCCACCCGCCTGGGCACCGAGTTCTTGCCTGAGCTCAACGAGGGCACCATCTGGGTCAACACCACGCTGCCCGCCGGCGTCTCCATCGAGGAGGCCCAGAAACGATGCGCCCAGATGCGGAAGCTCATCCGCACCGTGCCCGAGGTGAACACGGTGATCTCCAAGGCCGGCCGGCCCGAGGACGGCACCGATCCCAAGCCGATCAACATGCTGGAATGCTTCGTCGACATGAAGCCCGCCGACCAGTGGCGGCCCGGGTCCACCAAGGAGAGCATCCTCGCGGAGATGGACAAGGCGCTCGACGCGCTGCCCGGCCTGGAGACGAGCTTCTCGCAGCCGATCCGCGACAACGTGCTGGAGAGCATCTCGCAGATCGACGGACAGGTCGTGATCAAGGTCTTCGGCGAGGATTCGGCAACGCTCCAGCAGCAGGTCGACGCCGTGATCCGCAAGGTCGTCGGCGTCCGCGGCGTCGCCCGCGCCTTCGTCGACCGCGCCGGCGAGGTGCCGCAATCGGTCATCGAGGTGGACCGCGCCGCGGCGGCCCGGCACGGCCTGAACGTGCAGGACGTCGAGGACGTCATCGAGACCGCCCTCGGCGGCAAGGCGGCGACGGAGCTCTGGGAAGGCGAGAAGCATTTCAGCGTCGTCCTCCGCCTGCCGCAGCCCGAACGGGCCCTCGAGAAGCTGCGCGGCGTGCTGGTCGACACGCCGGCCGGCGCGCACATCCCGCTGGGCCAGCTCGCGGACTTCAAGGTGACCAGCGGCGCCATGAACATCAGCCGGGAGAACGGGACGCGCGTGAAGGCCGTCGGCGTCTTCATCCACGGCCGCGACATGGGCAGCGTCGTCGCCGACATGCAGGCCAAGGTCCGCGAGCTCACGATGCCGCCGGGCTATCTCGTCACGTGGAGCGGCGAGTTCGAGAACCAGCAGCGCGCGATGACGCGCCTCGGGCTCATCGTGCCCATCAGTGTGTTCCTGATCTTCCTGCTGCTCTTCAACACCTTCCACTCCGTGAAGAGCGCGCTGCTGATCCTGCTCAACGTCCCGTTCGCCGTCATCGGCGGCATCGTGGCGCTCTGGGTGACCGGCATCCCGCTCAGCGTCAGCGCGGCGATCGGCTTCATCGCGCTCTTCGGTCAGGCGGTGCTCAACGGCGTCGTGATGGTGAGCTGCTTCAACCAGCTCGTCGACGAGGGGAAGACCCCGGCCGTCGCCGTGAAGGAAGGCGCGACGATGCGGCTGCGCACGGTGCTGATGACGGCGATGCTGGCGATGCTCGGCCTGTTGCCGATGGCGTTGTCGCACGGCATCGGCTCCGAGACGCAGCGTCCGCTCGCGCTCGTCATCATCGGCGGCCTGCTCAGCGCGACACCGCTGACCTTGCTCGTCCTGCCCACGTTCTACCTCGTCTTCGCCAAGAAGGACGAGGAGGCGGATGAGCAAGGAACGGCCCCGGCAACGGTCCACGCCTGACGCGGTCCTCAGAGGAGGCCGGAAACCGAGTGGAAGCCGAGGGCGCCCACGCGTCGACTCGCGATGCGGCGCCCCGCTGGAGCGGGCGGGCGAATGGCTGATACCACCGCCCCGGGGGCGGAACCGGAAGTCCGCCGTTGACTTGAAACAAAGGCCCGTCCTCCGTGTCTTTCAAGGCGACGACCCAAGGATCCCATGGACCTCCCCGCTTCATCTCTTCTCGACCGCCGGGCCTTCCTCCGCACCACCGCGCTCGGCGTGGCCGGATTTTCCGGCGTGCCCGCTTCGTTCGCAGCCGCCCCGCCGTCCGGGCTGCCCGGGTACCGCGGCCCGAACGTCATCGTCGTCCGTTGGGGCGGCGGCGCGCGCCGGCGGGAATCCATCGAACCGCGCGCCACGTGCGCGCCGTTCCTCACGCACGAGCTGGCCAAGCGCGGCGTGCTCTTCCCGAGGATGGAGATCGCCCAGTTCGAGGGGCTCAACACCAGCCACGGCGAGGGCACGCTGAACCTGCTCACCGGCAAGTACGACCGCTACCAGGACATTGGCCGCGAACGCGCCGACGCCGGCTTCAAGCTGCTCGGCGCCCGGTTCGAGGCGAAGGTGCCGACCATCTTCGAGCACCTGCGCGAGACCTTCGCCGTCCCGGATCACCAGGCCCTGCTCATCAACGGCGAGGACCGTGCCGACGAAGAGTTCTACAACTTCAGCAACCACCATCTCTTCGGCGTGAGCTACCGTTCGCAGACGCTCAGCTTGCGGCGCTACAAGACCTGGCTGCTCCGCCGGCATCTCGCCGAAGGCAAGTGGGACGGCAAGGAGCTGGAGAAGCAGCGCAAGGAGCTGGCGAAGCTGGAGGAACTCGACTATCGCGCCTCCAAGGAACAGGGCCAAGGCGAGGCCATCGGGCGCTTCTGGGAGGATTGGCGCGGCTACTACGGCGACACCGGCCTGGTGAACCCTCGCGGCGACCGCCTGCTCACCGAGCTGACGCTGCGCGCGCTCAAACAGCTCCGCCCGAAGCTGGTCATGGTCAACTACCAGGACTGCGACTACGTCCACTGGGGGTATCTCGACCACTACACCCGAGCGGTCGCCATCATGGACGAAGGGCTCAAGACGCTCGTCTCCGCGGTCGAGGCCGACCCGTACTACCGCGACGACACCGTCTTCGTCGTCGTGCCGGACTGCGGGCGCGACGACAACCCGTTCATCGACGTGCCGTGCCAGCATCACTTCAACTCCCGTTCGGCGCATGAGATCTTCGCCCTGGTCTTCGGCAAAGGGATCCCGCGCGGTGCCGTCGTCGACAAGCTGACCGACCAGACCTGCATCGCGCCGACCATCGGGCGGCTGATGGGCTTCAAGACCGGGTTCGCCGAAGGCTCTGCTCTGGAGGAGGTCTTCGCATGAACTCCGGATCCCGCGGGCCCGGTCTCGACGCGCGCACCGCGGAAGGGCAGGGCGCCTCCGACGATCCCGTCCCCATCCCGCGTAAGGCGGACGGTGGCGGCCTCCGCGCCCGGGCATGGCGTGCCCTCTGCGCCGCGTGGAAGCTGGGGTTCGGAGCGCTGTGCGGCATGTCGTTCCTCGGAAGCTTACTCGTGGTCGGCTGGGCGCAACGCGCGGCGCGGCGCGAGGTGGTGAAGTCGTGGTGGAAGCGCAGCACCGTCCGCCGAAATTGCTTGGGTTTCGCCGAGTTCGCCGAAGCCGACGGCCGGACCGCTGGACTGGCGCATTGGCCGGACTGGTTCCTCGGCGGACCCGAGGCTGCGCCGCTCGCGGGTGGTCGGGCCGCCGCGACCGACGGGGCGCCATCGCTTGGTTCCGATGACGTCGCGTTCGCATCCCCATCGCCATCGCGTTCTTGGATCCGACGCTGGACCGGTTCGTTCGGGCTCAATCTGAAGCTCGGGATCCAGGCCGCTTTCAACACCTCCGTGGTCCTCCTGCCCGGCGGTCTGCTCTGGGCCTTCGCCTGGTACGCCGGATGGCAGAACTCGTTCAACAAGGGCTACGAGAACGCGGCGATCGGACCGTCCACCTTCGCTCTCGGAATCCTGCTCTTCGCCGGCGCGATGTTCTATCTGCCGATGGCGCAGGCACGTCAGGCGAGCACCGGCGATTGGCGTGAATTCTACCGCTTCAAGCTGGTGTGGAAGGTCGCGCGCCGGGGCTGGATCGCGGCCTTCGCGCTCGCCGTGCTGGCGCTGTTGCTCGCCTTCCCGATGGGCGTCTTCCGCGCTTTGCCGCTGGGATTCCCCGGCATGGACGCCTCGTTGCTCGACCTGTCGGCGACCGGGCAGCTCCGCTGGATCAGGCGATATTATTACTTCACCGCGCTCTACGGCGTGCCCGCGTTCGTGCTGTTCCGCCTGATGGCGGCGCGGGTGTACGCCGGTGCGATCTGCGGCGCGGTGCAGTCCGGCGCGATCAGCGAGGAGGACCTTGCCGACGGAGAATGGGAGACGCTCCATCGTCTCGGCCTGCTCCGGCCGGTGCCGGCACCGGCGCCGGCGCGTCCGCTCCTGGTGAAGATGCTCGCATGGCTCGCGACACGCACCGGCCGCATCACCTCTGCCGTGGCGACGTTCGTCGTCTGGCTGCTCTTCGTCTTCAACTTGATGACCACGGAGTTCCTGCATTTCCACGTCGGCGGACGCGGCTGGTGGAACCAACCGCTGCTCCAACTGCCGTGGTTCGACTACACGCCGAAGCAGCTGAAGGAGGCCGCGAAGGCGGAGAAAGACGGGAGCGTCGTCCGCCGTCCCAAGCCGGACGCCGAAGGCCGCTGAACCGGGGAGCTCGCAAAGGAATTATCCGCGCGACTGGCGGCTGGGTCTTCGACGGACATCCCTTCGAGGACGTCGGCGACGTCCTACTCGGGGGGACGCCGTCCCGAGAGCATCGGGAGGCCGGTCGTGTCTCACCTCAACCCCTTCGTCGCGATGTCGCGGCGGAAGTGCAGGCCTTCAAGCAGAGCTTGTCCATCGCGGCGTAGGCCTTGTCCCGCCCGCAGGCTAGAGTCGGCGCCCAGGTGCGGATGGACGCCGATGAACAAGCGTCAGGAAAAGTGCTGAAAACGAAGGCGACGTCCACCGGCCGGTTGATCCCGGTTCACGCGCTGGACGTCTACTTGGACCGGGCTGATCCGCGGCCCTACGTCGGTTTCCAAGGCCGGGACTCCCCGGAAAGTCTTCTCGGATCTCGTCCGCCGGCGGCGGCAGGCTTGTGACCATGAGCGCCACGTCCGACACCGCTCCGAAGAGGCCTCTTGGAGCCACTTCATGACATGATCCGCACCGGGTCGTGTCCGTTTCATGGGTCACGATGGGCAGCTCCGCCGCCCGCGGCCCCCCGACCCATCCGGTCCGGTTGACGGGGAGCACCCCGCCCCATCCGGAGCTTGGGATGCTCCGATGCCGGCGAAACGCCCTGTCTGGGGCGTTTCGCTCCGGTTCTCATCCGCAGGCGTCCACGGCGGGCGTGGATGCCGCGTTCCCGCTCAAGGCAACGACGTCGTCCCCATGAGGAACTGGTCGCATTCGCGCGCGGCGCCACGGCCTTCGTTGAAGGCCCAGACCACGAGGCTCTGCCCGCGGCGGCAATCGCCGGCCGCGAACACCTTCGGGATGCTGGTGGTGAACTTGCCGTGGTCGGCCTTCACGTTGGAACGCGGGTCGCGCTCCACGCCGAGGCCGTCGAGCAGGCCCTGCTCCGGCCCGAGGAAGCCCATCGCGAGCAGCACGACCTGCGCGGGCACGATGCGGTCGGTGCCGGGGATGTCCACGGGGACGAACTGGCCCTTCTCGTTCTTGTCCCACTTGATCTGCACCAGGTGGACGCCGGACACGTTGCCCTGGTCGTCGCTGATGAACTTCTTCGCGGTGGTCAGGTAGACGCGCGGATCGGCGCCGTACTTGGCCGCGGCCTCTTCCTGGCCGTAGTCCATCTTGTAGGTCTTGGGCCACTCGGGCCACGGGTTGTCCTTGGCGCGCTTCTCGGGCGGGCGCGGGAGGATCTCCACTTGGACGAGGCTCCTGCAGCCGTGGCGCATCGAGGTCCCGACGCAATCGGTGCCGGTGTCGCCGCCACCGATGATGACGACGTCCTTGCCCTCGGCGGTGATGGGCGGCGGGGTCTGGTCGAGCAACGCCTTGGTGTTGCCGTGCAGGAACTCCATGGCGAAATGGACGCCCTTGAGGCCGCGGCCCTCGATGGGCAGGTCGCGCGGCTTGGTCGCGCCGGTGGTGAGCACCACGGCGTCATATTCGGCGAGCAGCTCTGCCGAGGTGACGTCCTTGCCGACCTCGCAGCCGCAGCGGAAGGCGACCCCTTCGCGCTCCATCTGCTTCAGGCGGCGCAGCACGACCTTCTCCTTGTCGAGCTTCATGTTCGGGATGCCGTACATGAGCAGGCCGCCGGGGCGGTCGGAGCGCTCGAACACGGTGACCCAATGGCCGGCGCGGTTCAGCTGCGCGGCGGCGCTGAGGCCGGCGGGACCGGAGCCGACCACGGCGACCTTCTTGTCGGTGCGCTTCTTCGGCGCCTCGGGCACGACCCAGCCCTTTTCCCAGGCGTGGTCGATGATGGTGCACTCGATGTTCTTGATCGTGACGGGCGGCGCGTTGATGCCGAGCACGCACGAACCTTCGCACGGCGCCGGGCAGACGCGGCCGGTGAACTCGGGGAAGTTGTTCGTCTTGTGCAGCCGGTCCAGCGCCTCGCGCCAGAGCCCGCGGTACACGAGGTCGTTCCACTCGGGGATCAGGTTGTTGATCGGGCAGCCGCTCGCCATCCCGCTGACCAGCGTGCCGCTGTGGCAGAACGGGATGCCGCAATCCATGCAGCGCGCGCCCTGCTCGCGGAGCTTCTTCTCGTCCATGTGCTCATGGAACTCGTTCCAGTCGCGGATGCGGTTCTGCGCGCTCCGGTCGAGCGGGAGCTCGCGGACGTATTCTAGGAATCCAGTGGGTTTGCCCATTTCTCAGTCTTTTTCGGGGTCAAGGTCTTCCGTCCATCCGATCAACCGCCACCGACGCGCGCGGCGTCCTTGGAGTTCGCCTCGAACGCGGCGTCCAACGCGTCGTCGCCGGTCAGGCCGTCGGCCGTCGCCTTCTTGATGGCCTGCAGCACGCGCTTGTAGTCCTTCGGCATCACCTTCACGAACTTCGGAAGGTATCTGTCCCAATCGGCGAGGATCTTCGCCGCGTGGGTGCTCTTGGTGTTGATGGCGTGTTCGCCGATCGTCGCCTTCAGGTCGGCCGCGTCCTCGGCGTCGGGCTTCTCGATGCCGACCATCTGCATGTTGCAGCGGGTCGCGAAGTCGCCCTTCTCGTCGAGGATGTAGGCCACGCCGCCGGACATGCCGGCAGCGAAGTTGCGGCCGGTCGGGCCGAGCACCACGACCTTGCCGCCGGTCATGTACTCGCAGCCGTGGTCGCCGATCGCCTCGACGACGGCGGTGACGCCGGAGTTGCGGACGGCGAAGCGTTCGCCGGCCATGCCGCGGATGTAGACCTCGCCGGCCGTGGCGCCGTAGAGCGCGACGTTTCCGGTGATCATGTTCGCCTCGGGCGCGAAGGTGGACGCCGCGGGCGGATACAGGATGATCTTGCCGCCCGAGAGGCCCTTGCCGATGTAGTCGTTGGCATCGCCCTCCAGGAAGAACGTCATGCCCGGCGGCATGAAGGCGCCGAAGCTCTGGCCGGCGCTGCCGGTGAAGTTGATCTGGATGGTGTCCTCCGGCAGGCCGGCCGCGCCGTGGCGCCGGGTGAGCTCGCTGCCGGTGATGGTGCCGACGACGCGGTTGACGTTCCGGACCGGCAGGGAAGCGCGGACCTTCTCCTTGCGCTCGAGCGCCGGACGGCAGATCTCGAGAAGCTTGGTCATGTCGAGCGACTTGTCGATGCCGTGGTCCTGCGTCATCTGGCAGAAGCGCCCGATCTCGGGCCCCGCCTCCGGCTGGTACAGGATCTTGCTGAAATCCACGCCCTTGGCCTTCCAGTGCTCGATGGCCTTGCGCGGTTCGAGGCGGTCGGTGCGGCCGACCATCTCCTCCAGCCGGCGGAAGCCGAGCTGGGCCATGATCTCGCGGACCTCCTGGGCGATGAACGTCATGAAGTTCACCGCGTGCGCCGGGTCGCCGGTGAAGCGCTTGCGCAGCTCCGGGTCCTGCGTCGCGACGCCGACCGGGCAGGTGTTCAGATGGCAGACGCGCATCATGATGCAGCCGAGCGCGACGAGCGGCGCGGTGGCGAAGCCGAACTCCTCGGCGCCGAGCAGCGCGGCGATGACGACGTCGCGGCCGGTCTTCAGCTGGCCGTCGGTCTCGACCACGATGCGGGAGCGCAGGTTGTTGAGCACCAGCGTCTGGTGCGTCTCGGCGAGACCGAGCTCCCACGGGATGCCCGCGTGCTTGATCGACGTCTGCGGCGAGGCGCCGGTGCCGCCGTCGAACCCGGAGATCAGCACGACGTCCGCGTGTGCCTTGGCGACGCCGGCGGCGATGGTGCCGACGCCGACCTCGGACACCAGCTTGACGCTGATGCGGGCGTGGATGTTGGAGTTCTTGAGGTCGTGGATCAGCTCCGCGAGGTCCTCGATGGAGTAGATATCATGGTGCGGCGGCGGCGAGATGAGGCCGACGCCGGGCGTCGAGTGGCGGACCTTGGCGACCCACGGATAGACCTTGGTGCCGGGCAGCTGGCCGCCTTCGCCGGGCTTGGCGCCCTGCGCCATCTTGATCTGCAGCTCCTTCGCGTTGACGAGGTAGTTGCTCGTCACGCCGAAGCGGCCCGAGGCGACCTGCTTGATGGCGGAGTTCTTGGAATCGCCGTTCGCCTCGGGGACGTAGCGGGCCGGGTCCTCGCCGCCTTCGCCGGTGTTCGACCGGCCGCCGATGCGGTTCATGGCGATGGCCAGCGCCTCGTGGG
>CANGMH010000106.1 GCA_947454005.1 Verrucomicrobiota bacterium | reverse complement strand
GGCGCCCTTCGCCTACATCCTGGCGATCCTGGGCGCCGCGACGGTGCGGGTCGTGCTCGCGGCCACCGGACGCCGTCGCGACGACCGGATGATGTGCATCGCGTTGCTCGCCGCGCCGTTGATGACCGCCGGCGAAGTCGTGCTCGGGCCGGTGCCGTACCGGTTCACGGTGAGCACGGCGGTCCATGTCGCCGCGCCCCCGGAGATCGTCTGGCCGCTCATCGTCGATGTCCCGGAACTTCCGCCCGCGCACGACCTGTGGTCGCGGATCGGCATCGCGACCTTCCGGCGCGCATGGACGAAGGGCGAAGGCGAAGGCCGCGTGCGGTACTGCGAGTTCGACACGGGGATCGCCCGCGAACCGGTGGTCCGGTGGGAACCGCCGCACCGCTTGGACCTGCGCGTCGAGTACACGCCGCCGGCGATGGAGGAATGGACCTTCTACCGGCACATCCACCCGGAACACCTCGACGGCTTCTACCAGGTCGATGCCGCGTCGTTCGAGCTGGACCCCGTGGCGGGCGGCACGCTGCTGCGAGGGACGACGGTGTACCGGCACGGACTTTATCCCGCGTGGTACTGGGCCTGGTGGAGCGACCGCATCGTCCGCGACCTCCAACGCCGCGTCCTCGCCGAGACCAAGCTCCGCGCGGAGGCCGCCGTGGCGCGACCTTTGCCTCGGGGGCAAGATCGCGTCCCGTGAACACAAGTGCGAACTTATGCACCGGGCGGCGCCCGTCTCGCGCCCGCGTCATGTGGCGCATCCGCCTCGCCATCGCTTTTGTCCCGCGAAAGCAGGTGATGCACCGATGACCGCACGCTTCAGGTAGGAGGTCGCCATCGCTCACGCCGAAAGCAGCGGATCCGCGTCGGTCCACCACCGCGCCGACGACGTCTCGGCGACTCCCGGCAGGATGACGATCGCAGGGCTTGGCTCCGTTGATCCGGACCGGCTGGCAATCGGACAGCCCGCCCTCACTGAAGTGCGGCCTTTTCGGTTGGAACGCGCTCCCACCCGGGTTTCCCTCCGGCGATGAGATCCCCGTGGCGCTGGATGCTGGTGGCCCTGCTGCCTTTGTCGTTGTTCGTGCTCTGGCTCAACCAGCGCAAGGATCCGCACATCGAGAGGGTGTTGGACCACGACTTTGCCACGGGCGTCATCGAAGACGAAGCGTTCCAGGCCGAACTGGACGCAGCCGGGCCGGGCGCGGTGGAGGCTTTTCGAGGGGAGCTCCGGCGGAGGTTCAATCCGTTGCTGAAAGCTGAACAGTTGGCCTTCGATTGGTTCCAATCGCAGGGTTCGACGGCATTCAACAACGGCTACTCCCCGATCCAGATCTTCGAAACCCGTCGGGGGCACGCCTTGAGAGGGCTGATCTTGCTGGGCGAACAAGCGCTTCCCGCGCAGCCCGACGTCGAAGCCCTGTCGACATCCTCCCAAGACAGCCTAGGGCAAGGAACCGCAGCGCTTTGCGCCATGCGTCCCCATGACCCGGCCATCATCAGCAACGCGGTCGCGATCTTGAGGGGCAACGACACGATGCGGGCCCACAAGTTGGCGTTTAACTTCGCGAAAATCTGGAGAGAACCGCCACCCCATCTTCCAGCGCTGGTGGCAACGCTGACGAACAAGGAAGAAATCGTCCGATCGGCCGCGCTTCGGAGCCTTGCCCGCTACGGCCCCAAGGTCCGCGGACATGCGGCGGCGATCATCCCGCTGCTTTCCGACCCGTCGCCCTCTGTCCGTCCGCTGGCCGCCTATGCCTTGGGCCATATCGAGCCCTCGGAGGCCCCACGCGCGATCGAAGCGATGCTCGGCGAGCAGGAGTTCAACCACGGCAAATCCGTCGGGTGGATCGGCCTCGAGCCGTACAAGCTTTACGGTGAATTGGGCCCGGTCGCCCGTGCTGCCGTGCCGCGCTTGGAGCAGCAGTTCGTCGACCGCAGCCTCGAGAGTCAACGCGGCCCGGTCGCCTTCGCTCTTTGGAGGGTCACCGGTGACAGCTCGGCCCGGATCACCGAGGCGCTCACGAAAGGCGCGGAGAGCCGGATCGAGCGGTTCCGTCTCCTCAGTCTCCGCGGCTTGATCGAGATCGGGCCCGCGGCGAGCAACGCGGTCCCGGTGCTCCGCCGTGTCGCCCAGGATCCCCGCGTGCTCATCCAGCGGCTCGCGGACGAGGCCCTCCGGTCGATCACGCGGACGGCGGGGACGGATCCGCGCTGAGCGGCGCCCAGAGCGCGTCGCGGAGGCCGGATCCCCGGAGCACCTGCCGACCGATGGCCGCGCGCAGCACCGGTTCGTCCGCCCACAGCTCCACCGAGCTCCGCGCGCGCGTCAGCCCGGTGTAGACGAGCTCGCGAGTGAGCAGCGGCGAATCGCGTTCGGGCAGCACCAATAGCACGCGATCGAACTCCGAGCCCTGGCTCTTGTGGACCGTCATGGCGAAAGCGGTCTCGTGCTCGGGCAACCGAGCCGGAGCAAAAGAGCGGACCGAGCCGTCCGCGGCGGCGAAGCACACCCGCAGGTTGCCGGCGTCGGCAGGATCGGGGAGCGCGATGCCCACGTCGCCGTTGTGCAGCCGGAGGCCCGGTTCGTTGCGGGTGACCATCACCGGCCGGCCCGCGTACCACTCGCCGCGGCGCCGGATCAGGCCCGCCCGGTCCAGCAGCGTCTCGCAGACGCGGTTGAGGTTCTCCACGCCGAACGGCCCCCGCCGCACCGCGGCCAGCAAGCGGAACCGCTCCAAAGCCGCCAGCGCCGCCGCCGGATCACGGCTGCCGACCACCGGGCCGAAGGCTTCGAGGACCGTCCCGAGCAGCGCTTCCGGGATCCGCTGCGACGAAGGGAGCCGGCGCCACCGCACGGCGCCGGTGCCTCCAGGGACCGCGAGGTCGTCCGTCCTCGCGGCCGCTATCCCTGCCGATGGCGCCGCCACATCCGCCTCGCGCCGGAGCAAACCGAGCGCCGCGTCGGCGTCGCCGGCGTTCACGGCGGTCACCAACGCGTGGATCCCGGCGCCGTCGGCGAAGCGCCAGTTCTTGTCCAACGCGACCCGGCAACGCGCGAGCGGATGCCCTGTACCCGCCGGCCCGCCGGCGCAGATCTCGCCGAGCACGTTGCCGGCCTCGACCGAGGCAAGCTGGTCCTTGTCACCGACCAGGACGATCCGCGCGGCCGGCGGCAAGGCCGCGAAGAGCTTCGCCATCAACGCGACATCCACCATGCTCGCCTCGTCCACCACCACGACGTCCACCGCCAACGGATGCGCCGCGTCATGGCGGAAGCGCGACGAACCCGGGACCGTCCCGAGCAGGCGGTGCAGCGTGGTCGCCTGTTCCGGCAGTCGCGCCTTGGACGCCTCGTCGCCGGGCAGCTCGGCCTTGGCCTTGCGGACGGCCTCGGCGATGCGCGCAGCGGCCTTGCCGGTCGGGGCCGCGAGCGCGATGCGGAGCGGCCGTCCGGGCTGCTGCCCGAGCAACGCGGCCAACAGCCACACGACCGTGCGGGTCTTGCCCGTGCCGGGACCGCCGGTGACCACGCTGAAGGCCCGGGTCGCGGCCATCCGGACCGCCTCGCGCTGTCGACCGGAGCCGTCGCCGTCCACGGGGAAGAGCTGGTCGAGATCGGCATCGAGACGGGGTCCGTCGATCGCCACCGGAGCGACGGCCCGGGCTCGGATCGCCGCCGCGAGATCGGTCTCGTAGCGCCAGTAGCGGTGCAGATACAGGCGGTGCGCCGCATCGAGCACCAACGGCGCGTACTCGCCCGGGGACCCGACCACGCCGCTCGCCCGGAGCGAAGCGGTCCATCCCGCGAGGTCCGGCAGCCGCGCTTCCGATCCGTCCGCTTCTTCGACCAGGTCGCCCAACCGGACACCGGCGACCCGCGGCAACTCGAGGCAGGTATGGCCCTGACCGCGCCGATGGCTGACCAAGGCGGCCGCCAGCGCCAGCCCGTCGGACGGCACGGACGCGAGGTCGCCCATCAACAGCGCGAAATGCCGGTCGATCTCGGGGAATCCCCGCAGCAGCAGCGCGCGTGCGGAGCGGTCGTCGGGAGCTTTCAACGGCCGCCTCCTTCCGCCGGCGCGAGCAGGAGCGCGCCGAGGTCGCGGATCAAGGCCGGGTCCGGACGCGCGGCGAAGACGCCGGACTCCGGCCGGCGCGGGTCGAGCCCGCGCAGGAACAGATATCGCACGCCGCCGAGATCCCGCGCCAAGTCGTGGCCGGGCACGCGGAGCGCCAGCCATCGGTCGAGCGCGACGGTGTAGAGCAGGTATTGCAACGGGTACAGATGCTGCGCCATCGCGGCATCGACCGCGCCGGCCGTGTAGTCCTCGGCGCGCGGCCCGAGCCAGTTCGATTTCCAGTCGACGATCCACCACCGGCCTTCGTGGCGGAACACGAGGTCGATGAAACCGCGCAACACGCCTTCCACCGGATTGAACCGCAGCCGTTCCGAGGCCGCGGAGAATCCGGGCGGAAGACCCGCGCCGTGGCGCGCGAGCACGGCGCGGAGACCTTCCGGCCCGGTGCGCCGGAGCGGGAAGCAGAACTCCAGCTCGGTCAGGCGCTCGGACAGGGCGATATCACCGAGCCGCGGGACGGACCCTCCGCCTTCGAGCGGGACCGACAACGTCCTCGTCACCATGTCCTCGACGGCCGGCGCGAACGAGCGGTCCAGACCGTGCTGGTCGAGCGCGGTCCGGACCACTCGGGGCAGCTCGTCCGGATCGGTTCTCGTGAAGTCGATCTGCTCGAACACCTGGTGCAGGCAGGTGCCCGCCGCCGTGCCGCGAGGGAAGGCGTGGATGCTCCCCGGTTCCGGCGGGATGGTCGAAGGCGGGTCCTCGGGCACGACGGCGTCGCGGTCCGGGGCCTCGTCCATCTGGTCGGCCGCGAGCCATGAGAAGCTCGCCACGCGCCAGTCGCGGCGGACGACCGCGGTGGCGGTCCGCGGCGCGAGCTCCGGAGCGGCGCCGGCCGGCGGGTCCCAGACCGCGCCGTCCGGGACCGGCGGCGCCGAGACGGTGATCGACGGGACCGCCGCGGCCAGGGCGTCGACGGCCGCCTTGCGCGACGCGGACGTCGCCGAAGCCGCCGCACCGGACAACGCGTCCATCGGCGCGACGCCGAGGACCGGCGGCGGCGCGAAGAGCCAGGCCGGCGCGGTGGTGCCGTTGGCGAGATCGCCCCACGCGAAGTAGCAACGGTTCCGCGCGCGGGTCAGCGCGACGTAGAGCAGGCGGACGTTCTCGGCGAGGCGTTCCTCCTCGGCCAAGCGCTCGTGCTGATCGCGGCGGGCGGAACCCAGGTCGCCGACGATGGCAGTGCGGTCCTCCGGGTCGTGGCAAAGCACGAGCGCATCCGGCCTCGGCGCGCGCGACGGTTCGGCGGCCCGGAAGGTGAACGGGCAGAACACGACGGGGTACTCCAGGCCTTTGCTGCGGTGGATGGTGACGAGCTGCACCGCATTGTCGTCGCGTTCAAGGCGCAGCAGTTCCTCGTCGCCCGCCTCGACGGCATGGCCGCGACGGTGCGCGAGATGTTGGAGGAGGCCGTCCACCCCGAGGCGGCGCCCGGTCGCAGCCGCGTGGAGCAGTTCGGCGAGATGCAGCAGATCGGTGAGACGGCGTTCGCCGTCGGGCGTGGCGAGCCAGCGTCGTCGCACGTGGCGGTCCTGCAGGAGGCCGCGGAACATCGGCAAGAACCCGTCGGCGTTCCAGGCCGCGAGCCAGCCGTGGAACGCCCCGATCCAGCCGGCCCACGCGGTCTCGTCCTGGCCGAGCGCCTCGATCGCCGGCGCGTCGAGGCCGAGGATGTCGGTCGACAACGCGGCGCGCAGGCGGCGCTCGGACGAGGGCGCGGCGATGGCCACGAGCAAGGTCGCGAGCTGGGCCGCCGCGTCGCCGGCGAAGACGCCCTGTTGCGTCTGCTGCACCGTGGGCACGCCGCGCCGGCGCAAGGCTTCCGCGACCCGCTCGGCCTGGTGATGGCTCTCGACCAGGACCGCGATGTCGGCCGGCCGGAGAGCGCGGCCATCGAGCCGGGTGTCCGCTTCCGCCGACAGCAGCCGCACGATCTCGGTCGCCGTCATGTCGGCGAGCATCGGTTCCGCCTTCGTCTTCGGCACCGGCTCTTCCTCCGCCCAGAACCACCGCTGCAACGGCGCGATCCGCTCGCCGCGCTCGGTGATCGGCCGCGCATCCGCGTGGTCCGACGCCGCGACCGGACGGAAGCCGATCTCCTGCACCACGAAAGGACAAGGGTGCCGGCCGAAGATGCCGTTCACCGCCTGGACCAGGCCGCTCTCGGAGCGCCAGTTCGTCCCCAGCGTGTGCTGGTGGCGCGCCGCTCCGGCCGCTGCGATGTAGGTGAAGATATCCGCGCCGCGGAACCCGTAGATCGCCTGCTTCGGGTCCCCGATGAGGAAAATCCGCTGCTCCGGTCCGCCGAAGAGCCGGTGGAAGATCCGCCACTGGACGGGATCGGTGTCCTGGAACTCGTCGATGAGCGCCGCCGCGTACTGGCCGTCGACCGCCGCGGCGAGCGCGTCGCCGCCGGGACCGCGCAACGTCTCGTCGAGCCGCGTCAACAGGTCGTCGAACGACTGGACCTTGCGGTCGCGCTTCCGGCGCGGCAGCTCCTCCTTGGCCCACGCGTGGAACGAGAGCAACCACGCGCCGCGCAGACGTCTCTGGATCTCCAGCAGCTCTCCGCACAGTCCGAAGAACGGATGCGAGGGCGGCCGATGCGGGTCCTTCTTCCGCACCTTGCTGGTGTGCTCGGCGAGCTGCGTCTCGGTGAAGCCCGCGAACACCTCGAAGTCCGCCGCGCCCGCGGTTCCGGTGAAGCACGCGTCCAGACTGGCGAACGCGCCGTCCATCGCGACGTCCTTGCGGTAGTCCTTCGTCGCCCAGCCGGCATCGGCGCCGAAGCACGCCCGCAACCGCGCGCGGTCGGCGGCGAAGATCCGGGCGGCCTCGGCGAACCGTTCCGCCAGCTCCGCGAGCAGACCCTCGAGCCGGTCCGCGGTCGCCGGTGCGAGCAGCCGGATGCCCGGATGCCGCAGCGTCTCGCCGAGCAGATCGCGCAGGAAGCCGGGCGAAAGCCCCGAGGCGAGCGCGAACCCGGCGCGGACCAGAGGACCCGAGGGACCGTGGTCCGTCGCATCCGACGCGAAGGTCCGCCGCCACCAGTCGCCGACCAATTCGTCGAGCATCGGACGCGCATCGGTGACCAGTTCGACGTCGAACAGGCTCGCGCTCTCGAACGCGCGGTCGCGCAGCACGCGCTGGCAGAAACCGTGGATCGTGTAGATGGGCGTCTCGTCGAAGCTGCCGAGCGCTTGGCCGAGCTTGGCCCGGGCGTGCCGCAGGTCCGGGTCGTCGACCATCAACCGGCGGCGCAACGCCACCAACAGCGCGTCGGCTGGTTCCGCGTCGGGCGCGAACGCCGCCTCGGCCTCGGACAGCCGGGCGCGGATCCGGCCGCGCAGCTCCTCGGTCGCGGCCTCGGTGTAGGTGACGATGAGCAGCTGGCGATGCGAGAGGCCGTTCTCCAGCAGCAACCGCAGGAAGAGCCCGGCCAAGGTGAAGGTCTTGCCCGTGCCGGCGCTGGCCTCGATCAACGTGGGACCGGGCGGCAACGGCGTCGCGGGCAGGTCGAAGAGCGAGGACCTCATGCGGCGTCCTCCTCCTCGGTGTGGTCGAGCATCGGGCCGAGGACCCGTCGCGAGAGCTCCTGGAACCCCTCGTCCAGCGGGTCGTCGTCCCGGCCGAAGCACAGCTTCAGCCACGCGTCGTCGCCTTCGCCCGGCAACGGCGGACGTTCGCTGCCGATCCATTCGGTCCGCGATTGCTCCAGCGGCGTGCGCTTCGAGCGGGACTTGCCGGCGGCGCCCTTCCGCTCCGCCTCGACGAAGGCGAAGGACGTCCTCGGGAAGAACCGCAGCGGTTCCTGGAGCCCGCTCCGATAGAGGTCGAGCAGGTCGCCGAGGACGGCCTCCGCGTTCGGCACCGGACGGAAGCGCACCGTGGCGTCCTCCGCGACCAGCAGGCTTTCGCGCCGCGATGATGCGACGGCCTCCGGAGGGGCGTCCGGAGCCGCGAGTTGCCATGCAAGATGCTCGACCCACAGGCGGAGCCGGTCGACCGCCTTGAGCCGCGCGCAGCGGAAATGCAACGGCCCGGCGCCGACGCGAGGAGCGAGCCGGCCGGTCAAGGTGAAGCCGTCGATCGCGAGGTCGACCGCCACCGGGGCAGCGGACGCGGTGTCCCCGAGGCGCGCCCGGAAGCGCACTGCCGCGGCCTGGAGATCACGGTAGCCGAGCGCGCCGACCTGGCCGTGCGGCAGACGTCCCTGCGCCTCGACCTGGTCGAAGAAGCGTCCCGGATCGCGGCCCGCGAGCAGCCAGGCGACGAGGTCCTGTTTCAGCCCGTAGGCCCCGCGCGGATCGAGCGCGAGCGGCTCGTCGTCCTCCAGCGCGGCCTCCTCGCGCGGCAGCTCGATGCCGAGGCGTTCGCGCAGGAAGAACCGCGCCGGATGCACGAGGAAGCCGGCGAGCTGCTGGAGCGAGACCTGGCACCGTTCCGGTCCGGGAGCGGAAAGCGGCTCGGCGATGAAACGCCGGTCGCCCGACCGCGGTCCCCGCGCGATGGCCGCGGTGGCGCAGTTCTCGCGCGAGTAGGAGAAGAGCGGCGATCCCGGTCCGGCCGAGAAGTACGCGGGGCTGAAGGCGTGGAGACGATGCTTCACGACGATGCCGTTCTCGCGAGGACTTCCCTGCCCGTCCTCCGCGACGAACGACGCGTCGATGTGGTCGAGCAGTTCGCCGATCACCACGCTGGGCGGGATCGGCCGGTTGTCGCGCTGGCTCTGGCCGACGTGGCTGAGATGCAGCCGGTCGCGGGCGCTCACCAGCGTCTCGAGGAACAGGTACCGGTCGTCGTCGCGGGTCGAGCGGTCGCCCAGCATCGGACGCGCCGCCATCAGGTCGAAGCCGAGGTGCGGCGCCTGCCGCGGGAACGCGCCGTCGTCCATGCCCAGCAGGCAGATCACGCGGAACGGGATGCTCCGCATCGGCTTCAGCGCGCAGAAGGTGACGCCGCCGGTGAGGAAGCCCGCGCCCGATGAATCGTCGTCGAGCGCCGCGGACAGCGGCTCGAGCAGCACGCCGAGCGCGACCGGCGCGGTGACCGCCGCCGCCGCCAGGTCGCGTCCGAGGCCGTCGATCGTCCGGCGGAGCACGGCCAGTTCGGCCGCGGTGTCGCCATCGGCGAGGAAGAAGCCATCCACCACGCCGGTGAGAAGCGGTGTCCATCCGGCCGGCGTGTGCTCCTGTTCCAACGCCCCGACCGCGTCGAACAGGCGGTCGGCGAACTCCGCGAACTTCCCGAGCAGCAACGCGTCGCCGCCCTCGATGTCGTCGTACGGCAGGATCCCGGCGAAGAGCGGCGCCTGTCCGGCCGCGCCCGGGATCTCGCGGCCGGGTCCTCCGGCCGACGAGACCGCCGCTGCGCCTCCGGCTTCTTCCGCACCCGCTTCCGAGGTCGCCGCGTCGTCGGGCCGCATCGCGTAGCCGAGCAGCAGACGTCGCAACCCGGCGCGCCAGGTGTTGGTCCCCGTCGCCGGCAGTCCGAGCGCGGCGCGATGCCCCGCGTCGCGTCCCCAGTGGATGCGCGTCTCGGCGATCCAATGGCGCAGCTTGGGCAGGTCGGCTTCACCGAACCCGAAGCGCGCGCGCACCGCCGGCTTCTCGAGCAGGTCCAGCACCGAGGTGACCCCGAGCCGGCCGTGCGCGAGCCGGAGGATGCCGAGGAAGGTGTCGGTGATCTGGCCGGATTGCCGCGGTCCGCGGTCGGCCAAGCTGAACGGGATCGACGGCGTGCCGTCCTCCGGCGAACCGAAGACCGCCTGTACCAGCGGCGAGTACTTCGCGAGGTCCGGCGTCATCACCAGCACGTCTCGGGGCGTAAGCGTCGGGTCCCGCTGGAACCAGTCGAGCAGATGGTCGTGCAGCACCTCCAGCTCGCGCAGCGGGCTATGGCAGACGTGGACGCGCACCGAATCATCCGTCGCCGCGACGACGCGGTCGGAGCGGTCCCCGTCCGCGGCGCCGCGCAGTTCCAGCAGGTCGCGCTGGATGCGGCCGAGCAACGTCGCCGGCGCGGGCGCGACGAAATCCGCCTCCTCGACCGGATCCGCGTGCTCGTAGATGAGCTTGAGGAAATCGCGTCCCAAGGTGCCGAGCGAGCCGAGCAGGCGATGGCCTTCCTCGAGATGGACCTCCGGGGCGTCGCCCGCGCGGCGTCCGAGCCGGCGCAGCACGCGTTCCGCTTCGCGGCCGGTGGTGAGGTCGCCCCACCACTCGGCGCAGGGCTGGAGCAGGAAGCAGTGGACGTCGCGGTGGCGCGCCAACGCGGCGAAGACCTCCAGGTACGCCGGCGGCAGCGCCGACATGCCGAACAACGTGATCCGCTCGGGCAATCCCGCCGGCGCCGGTCCCGCCAGCGCCGCGAGCAGCGCGGTGTGGACGGAGGCGGGATGCGCCGCGCCGGTCTCGGCGACGACGGCCCGCCAAAGAGCCGCTTGCCAGGCCTCGTCGGGATGCGCCGCTCCGGTGCCCGGTGACGGCCCCGCCGGGCGTCCTGCATCCCATGCCGCGATGTGGCCGGGCCGGAAGACCGAATACTGGTCGAAGAGGTTCGCCAGCCGCGCGGCGAGCTGGAGGCGTTTCCGGGCGTCGCCTCCGTCCAGGTAGCGGCGCGGCGCGGCGAAGTCGGCCGTCTCCGGCAAGGCGCCGAGCAGCCGGAAGAGGCGCCACTGGACGACCTCGCGCCGGAAGGGTTCGCCCGGCGGCACGGCGGGGAGCATCTCGCGGGAGAGCCGGTCGGTGAACGCCCGGGGGAACGGGAACTCCATCCGGGCGCAGACGCCGAGGCGGCGCGCCAGCTCCAGCTTGAGCCAGCGCGCCATGCCGAGGCTCTGCACCACGACCATCTCCGGCGTGAACACCGACGCCAGCGGCGCGCGCACGACCTCGGCCAGCCGGTCGGCGAGGCGGTCGAGACGGTTTCCCGTGTGGAGATGGAACGGCAAGGCGCGGCCAGTCTGGGAGGACCTCGGTCGCCGGACAACGTCCGAGACCGGGCGAATTCGCTTTGGCCGGGCGGGCGTCTGCGATTTGATCCGCCGGTCGCGCACCACATGAAGGCCAAGCACTCGCACCTCAAGGACCTCGACTACTCCGTCGTGCAGCAGTGCATGCACTGCGGCCTGTGCCTGCCGACCTGCCCGACCTACGACGCCACCAAGCTGGAGCGCAACTCGCCGCGCGGCCGCATCGCCCTCATGCGCGCCATCGCCGACGACCGGCTGGAGGCGACCAAGGCCTTCGCCGACGAGATGTACTTCTGCCTCGGTTGCCTCGCCTGCATGACCGCCTGCCCGGCCGGGGTGGATTACGCGGACCTCTTCGAGCACGCCCGCGCCGAAGCGGAGCGATCCGGGAAGCTCGCCTCGCCCAAGCGCACGCTCATCCGCGCCTTCACGCTGCGATGGCTGTTCGGCGACCTCGAACGGCTGCGCCTGCTCGGCCGCGCGATCCGGCTCTGGCAGGAAACCGGCATGCAGGCGTTGGTGCGGAAGAGCGGCGTGCTCCGGCTTTTCCCGAAGCGTCTGCGCGAGCTGGAGGCGATGACGCCGGCGGTCGAGGACGCCTTCTCGTCCGACCTGATCGAACCG
>CANGMH010000105.1 GCA_947454005.1 Verrucomicrobiota bacterium | reverse complement strand
GATTTCCCGGCGAGCTACCACAACCGGGCCTGCGGCTTCTCCTTCGCCGACGGACATTCCGAGATCAAGAAGTGGACCGATGCGCGCACCTATCCCGTGCTCAAGAAGGGACAGGGGCTCTCGCTGAACGTCCCGTCCGCGAGGAACCAGGACGTGTTGTGGATGATGGAGCGCTCGACGCGCCGGGCGCAGTGACCGGACCCGCGGCGACGCATCGCCGACACCTTCCCGGCACGCCGACTTCGCCGGCTTGTGGTCCCGCCGCCAAGCATCCGTAACCCGGGGCCGGCAGCGTGACCGGGTGCGTTCCAAAGACTGGAGGCTGAGCCTCAACCTTGCCCTCATCCTCGTCCCGGCGGTCTTCGTCGTCTGGGGTGATGCGGAAGCCCAAGGATCCCGCGAAGCGTCGGTCCCGCGCCGCACGGCGACCGCTCTTGGCAAGCCATCCGCCGCCGTCCAGTGGACGCCCGTGTTGCCGCCGATCGCTGACGGCGTGACCGAGCTTTCGTTCGGCAAGCTGCTGGTGACGCCGATCGGTCCGGCGGGCCTCGAGCTCTCGGCCGATGCCAAGAAGGCGGTGGGCAAGCCGGTCCGCATCGTCGGCCACATGGTGCGGCAGATGCAGCCGATCCCGTGGACGTTCCTCCTTTCCCCGGTCCCCCAGTCGCTGCACGAGCGGGAGTACTTCCTCTGCGACGCGCTGCCGCCCGGCACGGTCCGCGTCCACATGCCGAAGGGTCCGCAGCCCATCGTGCCCTACCGTCCCGGCCTGGTGGCGGTGACGGGCATCCTCACCACCGAAGGCCCCGAAGAATCCGACGGCCGCTCGTCCGCGGCCCGCCTCGTGGTCCGGCCCGGCGACACCAACGCGATGGTCTTCGTGACCGCGTATTCGCCATCGGTCCGCGCCGCCATGCCGGACGCCGCCGCGCCGTCCGACGTCCCCTCTTCCGCCCGAAACCCGCGGAACCTCCAAACCGAAACACACACCCGATGATGACCACCCTGTCCCTCCTCCAGAACCGCCGGCTGCTCGCCGGGGCCGTCGCGCTGGCCGCGGCCGCCTCGCTGCAGGCCGCTCCGACCGTCTCGCGGCTCACCCCGCCGAGCATGCTGTTCTCGTTCAACGATCCCGGCACGCCGATCACCTCGCGCTTCCTGCCCGGGCAACGTTTCGACCTCCAGGCGACCGTCTCGCCCGAGGCCGGCAAGACGATCACCGCGATCTCCTTCAAGGTGGACGGCATCCCGTTGACCGGCAGCGTGGCCGTCTCCACGAACGGCGTCGTCGCCAAGCTCGCCGACGGCACGGTGACGCCCGTCGGCACGGCGATCGGCACCTTGCGCGCCTACTCCAGCGTCTCGGTCGGCGTCCACAAGCTCACGGTCACGGCCAAGCAATCCGACGACACCGTCGTCACCGCGGACGGCAACTTCGAGGTCGTCGGCCTCAACCAGGTCGGTCGCCGCGCGAAGAACGTCATCATCCTGCTCGGCGACGGCATGGGCATCGCCCACCGCACCGCGGCCCGCCTCATGAAGAACGGCGCGCAGCAGGGCAAGGCCAACGCCCCGCTGGCGATGGACCTCTTCCCGGTCACGGGCATCGTCTCCACGGCGTCGCTGAACTCGATCGTCACCGACTCCGCGCCGGGCATGGCCTGCTACTCGACCGGCAACAAGGCCCAGAACGGCCAGGAAGGCGTGTTCCCCGACGACACGCTCGACGCGTTCGACAACCCCCGCGTGGAGTACATGGGCGAATACCTCGCCCGCACGCAGGGCAAGTCCACCGGCATCGTCACCACGGCCGACGTCTTCGACGCCACGCCGGCCGCGTTCGCCATCCACACCGGCGACCGCGGCGCGGGCACGGGCATCTGCGACCAGTACCTGGACGAGGCGGTGCAGAACTCCAACCTGAAGGTGCTCCTCGGCGGCGGACGCAAATGGTTCCTCCCCAAGACCAACAGCATCACCTCGCTCCCGGTCGTCGGCTCCGTCCGCGCCGCCTCGAGCGACTACGTCCTGCCCGCCGAGCTCGCTGCCGGTTGGGGCCTGAGCGGCGCCGCCGTCGGCGTGAAGGGCGACCTGAACCGCGACCTCGTCGGCGAGTTCCAGACCAAGGCAGGATTCGCCTACGCTTCGGACCGCACGGCGTTGAACAACCTCCCCGCCGACACCGACAAGCTCCTCGGACTGTTCTCGTTCTCGAACATGAACGTCGCCAAGGACAAGATCGACGGCCGTCGCGGCGTCGTCCCGCAGGGCAGCGCCACCGGCCAGACGGTCGTCGCCGACTACGGCTTCCCCGATCAGCCGATGCTCGACGAGATGACCGACAAGGCGCTGCAGGTGCTCAGCCGCAACCCCAACGGCTTCGTCCTCCTCATCGAGGCCGCGTCGATCGACAAGCAGGCGCACCTCCAGGACAGCGAGCGCTGGATCCAGGACGCCATCGAGTTCGACTACGCGATCGAGAAGGTCCGCCAGTTCGTCAACGCGAACCCCGACACCTTGGCCGTCATCACCGCCGACCACGAGTGCGGCGGCATCAACATCATCGGGTCCTCCTTGGTGACCGACGCCTCCTTGCAGGCGAAGATCGCCGCGGGCGCCGGTTCCGCCACGAACAACACCTCGCTCCGCGACACCGTCGTCGGCAACTACGACGCCGCCGGCTTCCCGGTCTACACCCTCGCCGCGGACGGATTCCCGACCACGACCGACATCGACTACCGCATGCTGATCGGCTACGCGGGCGGCGTGGACACCTACCAGGACTGGCGCACCAACCCGTTCCCCATCCACGACACCCAGCAACCGCTCGACCGTGAGAACCCCCTCGCCGGGTATCCCCGCGTGAACCTCACCGACAACGGCGCGGTGAACACCAACCGCCCCGTCCGCGACGTCGTCGGCAGCCTCCAGATCACCGGCTACAACGCCGGCAACCAAGCCGTCCACACCGGCTCCGACATCCCCTTGTCCGCCGCCGGCCGCGGCGCCGCCGCCTTCACCGGCGTGCAGGACAACACGGATGTCTTCTTCAAGGCGATGCAGGCCGTCCTCGGCGGCGCGAAGTGAGACCCTGGTCCTCCCGTGACGATATGAAGACCTCCCATTCCATGGCGCTGCTCCTCGCGGGGCTGGCCGTCGCGGTCCCCGCGAGGGCGACCACGTTCACGTTCGACGGCGTCGCTTCAGGCAGCAGCGCGAACCGCTTGTCCCAGGCCGGGATCACGTTCCAGGCCGGCGTGCTCTTGCCGGACACCAACGCCGAAGGCCTCGATGTCCCCGGCACCGAAAAGTGGCGCGTGGACTTCTCCTCGCCCCCGGTGACAGTGGACAACCCCGGCCTCTTCGGCCGCGGCACCACGCCCTCGGGGGGCAACGCGCTCAACGCGCTGTTCCAACCCGTGGTCGTGCTCTATCCCGGCAGCTCGGGCTTCTCGCGGTTCAGCGCCACGCTGGACAACGACACGTTCGGCGACGCCAACCTCACCGTGGGCTTCTACGACTCCAACGACCGCCTCATCGCCTCGGTGCGCGCCGACCAGACGGTCCCCGGCTACGTGGTCGATAGCGGTGCGCTGAACGGCGTGAGCAAGGTCGTGCTGCCCGCCGGCGCGTTCTATGACAACGTCACCGTGACCGCGGTGCCCGAGCCCTCCACCTGGGCGTTGGCCGGAGTCGGCCTCGCCGCGCTGATCTGGCAGGCCCGCCGGAAGAGCCAAGCCTGACCCCGCCTCGCGGACCGGGGCCGGAAGAATCGGCCCTTGGCACTGGCGGCAACAATCGAAGACGGCGGCGACTCGAAAGAGTCGCCGCCGTTTTGTTCTTATCCGCCGATGGACGCCGACATCCAAGGCGCCCCAAGCGTTCTGCCTCCTCCTCCACCGCTCCCCCCTCCGCCCACTGATCACTGGTTACTGATCACTGATTACTATTTTGTTACGCCCCCCTCTCACCTCACCCCTCGGGTAAAATGCCGGATATCCACCGCATCCATCCCGGCGGACCGGATCGAGGTCATGCCCAGGTCGGTGTCCTCGTAACCGCGGCAGGACCGCGGGTCGACGCCGAGCCGGCGAGCGGCCTCCAGGAAGATGTCGGGGGCGGGCTTCTGGTTCACCACGTCCTCGTTGGTCACGATGGCGCCGAACCAATCCACGATGTGGAGATGCGTCAGCACCTTGGTGATGGCGTGTCGCGAACCGCCGCTGGCGACGGCCATGGGCAGCTTGCCCCGGTGTTCCCGGGCGATGGCGACGACCTCCTCGACGGGACCGATGTGCTCGAAGAGCCGGAAGTAGGCCTCTTCCTTCTCCTTGGCGAACGCCAGCGGATCGATGTCCGGACGCGCCTGCTCCGTGGCCAGCATCCGCACGATGTCGCGGGTGGGCACGCCGCCCAGCGAATAGAAGCGGTCCTCCGGAAAATGGATGCCGTGGCGGGCGGTCACCTCCTGCCAAGCCCGCCAATGCTGGGGCATGGTGTGGGCGAGGGTTCCGTCGCAATCGAAGATGAGGGCTTTGGGAGAGAATGTCGCAGTCATCGGGGTCCGGTGCGGCCCCTTCCGGACCGCGGCCGTGGAGAATCGCCATGCCGGACGGGGGCGGCGAGCGCTTTCCTCGGAGGCACCCGTGCAGCTCCACACGGCAACCGAGGTAGGGCGGCGCTGCCGCGCCGCCGATACTTCGGCCGGCTGCGACGTCGGCCGTCGGCATCTCGCGGACGCGCGGCAGCGCGTCCCTACCGATCCGGGGCAACGCGCGGGTGCGCCCGGACGCACCTGCACAGGAGTTCGCGATGGCCCGCCGGCGTGGTTCCGGGCAGGGTCGGTCTTCGGAAGTCGACAGCCCCGCGGCCCGCGGGTTTGTCCTCCACCGTCATCCATGCCCGTCGAATCCGATCCGAAGAGCCGCGCCAAGCAGGCCGCCAAAGACCTCTACCGCGAGCTGCGCGAGTTGTCGTGCGACCAGTTGTGGTCGGTCGAAGTGCCCCGTTTCGACCGCGCCGCGCCGCAAGAACGCATCGAGCGCGTCTCGGTGATCCGCGCGGTGGGGACGGTCTTCTCGGCATCGGGAACCGCGACGCAGCGCGACGCGGCGCGGCCCTGGCTCCGTCGGTTGCTGCAGGACCCGAGCGAGAAGGTCCGCCGCTACGCCACCGCCGCGCTCCCGCTGCTCGGCGCCGGCGCCGGCGAAGAGGCCGAGATGCTGTCGCTGCTGCGCACCAGCACCACCGAACGCGAGAAGAAGGCCCTGGGCGAGGCCCTCGGCAAGATCGGCGGCGCCGCCACGCTCGCCGAGATGCAGGCCGTCGGCGACGGATCGCTCCGGCCCACCGAGCAACGCGTGAAAGCGCGCCTGGCCCGTGACCTCGACCCCGGCGCGATCGACATGAAGGCCGTCGTCACCGAGATCGACGGCCTGCGGATCCATCTGCGCGGTCGCCGCGGCCTGGAAACGATCGTCGCCGCGGAGGTGGCCGGACGCATCCGCGAGCGCCGGCAGTTCGAGCTCGTTGCGGTGAGCGGAGGGCTGGTCGTGCTCGCGCCGGTCGCCCCCTTCTCGTTGGCCGACCTGTACGAGCTCCGGTGCTTCGACACCATGGGCCTGGTCCTGGGTCCGGTCCGCGACGCGGACGACCGCGGATCCGCCGAGTCGCTCGCCGCGATCATCGCGTCGCCGCAGTCGCTGCGTCTCCTGCGGCAGCTCACCGGCGGACCGATCCGCTACCGGCTGGATTTCGTGGGCTCGGGCCATCGGCGCGCCGGCGTCCGGCTCGTCGCCGACCTCGCCTACGCGCTCTGCCCGGAGATCCTCAACGACCCGAGCCGCGCGCCGTGGACCATCGCCGTCCATCCCGCGGAGGACGGCGCCACGGCCGAGCTCGTGCCGCATCTCACGCCGGATCCGCGGCTCTACTACCGCGTCGGCGACGTGCCGGCGGCGTCGCATCCGCCCTTGGCCGCTTGCATGGCCCGGATGGCCGGGCCGCTGCGCGACGCCGTGGTCTGGGACCCCTTCTGCGGCTCCGGGCTCGAACTGGTCGAGCGCGCCTTGCTCGGCGGGGTCCGGCAGGTCCACGGCACCGACCTCAGCCCCGCCGCCTTGGCGATCAGCCGGCGCAACTTCGACGCCGCGAAGCTACCGGGCGTCGAAGCGCGGTTCACCCAGGCCGATTTCCGGGACTTCGCGCGCATCCCGGGGCTCGGGCCGGAGACGGTCGACCTGGTGGTCACCAATCCACCGATGGGCCGGCGCATCCGCATCCCCGACCTGCACGGACTGATCGCGGACATGATGGCCGTCGCCGCGACCGTGCTGAAGCCGGGCGGCCAGCTGATCTTCCCGAATCCGGTGACAATCAACGTCCCGCCGCGCGGTTTGAGGAGGGTATCCGGACAGACGGTGGATCTGGGCGGTTTCGACTGCCTGTTGGAGCATCACCAAAAACGCGCGTGACCGGGCCGGGGAAGCCCGGGCAAGGACGGCGCGTCGCCGAGAGCGGCCGGGTCCGTCCGACGCGATCCGCCGTTGACCGTCGTCCGGTTGGATCCCACTTTCCCGCTTCGACCGTTGGCATGAAGACCATCCTGTTCGTCTGCACAGGCAACACCTGCCGCTCTCCCATGGCGGAGGCGTTGGCGCGGCGTGCCCTCGCGGACAAGCCCGGCTGGCGGATCGTGTCGGCCGGCATCGGCGCCATCAACGGCCAACCGCCCAGCACCCACGGCGTGACCGCCATGAAGGAGGTCGGCATCGACATCTCCGGCCACCGCTCGCAGATGCTCAGCGGCAAGCTCGTGCGCGAGGCGGACCACATCTTCGGCCTCACCTTCGGCCACGTGGAGGGCGTCGGGTTCCTCTATCCCGAGGCGGCGGAGAAGACCTTCGTGCTCCGCGAGTTCGACGACCGTCTCGAAGAGCACGACAAGGACATCAGCGACCCCATCGGCGGCCCTCTTTCCGGCTACCGCGAGTGCCGCGACCAGATCGCGTCCGGCATCGCCAGCGCGCTCGGGTTCATCACCGGCGATCCGGGCGCGACCCGCCGGCGGCTGCGCTTCGCCATCGGCTCCGACCACGCCGGGCTCGCGCTGAAGGAGGCGATGAAGCCCGTGTTCCAGCGGCTCGGGATCGACTTCGAGGACATCGGGACCCACACCGCCGAATCCACCGATTACCCCGACTACGCGCAGGCCGTGGCCCATCTCGTCGCCGACGGCGAGGCCGACCTGGGCCTGCTCTGCTGCTCGACCGGCGTCGGGATCAGCATCGCCGCGAACAAGGTACCAGGCATCCGCGCCGCGCTGGCGACCACCGAGGAGGTCGCCTCGCTCTGCCGCCGCCACAACGACGCCAACGTGCTCTGCCTCGGCGCCAAGACCTCCACGCCGGAGCAGGCCGCGCGCATCCTCGAGACCTTTGTCCGTGCCGGATTTGAAGGCGGTCGCCATGAGCGCCGCGTGAACAAGATCGAATCTCCCATGTCCTTGAAACTCGCCTCCATCGACCCCGCCATCGCCGAAGTCATCGCCCACGAGCGCCGCCGCCAGCTCGAGAACATCGAGCTCATCGCCTCGGAGAACTTCACCAGCCCCGCCGTGATGGAGGCCCAGGGCAGCGTGCTCACCAACAAGTACGCCGAGGGCTATCCCGGCAAGCGCTGGTACGGCGGCTGCGAGAACGTCGACGTCGCCGAGCAGCTGGCCATCGACCGCGCCAAGCAGCTCTTCGGCGCCGAGCACGCCAACGTGCAGCCGCACTCCGGTTCCGGCGCGAACATGGCCGTGTACTTCGCCATGCTGAAGCCCGGCGACAAGCTGCTGACGATGGACCTGTCGCACGGCGGCCATCTCACCCACGGCAACAAGGCGAACTTCTCCGGCAAGTTCTTCGAGATCGTCCACTACGGCGTGCGCCAGTCCGACGAGCTGATCGACTACGACCAGCTCGCCGCGCAGGCCCGCGAGCACAAGCCGAAGATGATCACCGTCGGCGCCTCGGCCTACCCGCGCGTCATCGACTTCGCGCGCATGGGCGAGATCGCCCGCGAGGTGGGCGCGCTGCTGCTCGCCGACATCGCCCACATCGCCGGTCTCGTCGCCGCCGGCGTGCATCCGAGCCCGTTCCCCCACGCCGATTTCGTCACCACCACGACGCACAAGACGCTCCGCGGTCCGCGCGGCGGCCTGACCATGTGCCGCGCGCAGTTCGCCAAGGCGATCGATTCCCAGGTGTTCCCCGGGATCCAGGGCGGACCGCTCATGCACGTCATCGCGGCCAAGGCGGTGTGCTTCCACGAGGCGCTGCAGCCGGAGTTCAAGGCGTACCAGACGCAGATCGTGGCGAACGCCCGCGCGCTCGCCGCCGGCATGGTCCGCAACGGCTTCCGCCTCGTCTCCGGCGGCACCGACAACCATCTGATGCTCGTGGACGTCGGGGCCCGCGGTCTCGGCGGCAAGCAGTGCCAGCTCGCGCTCGACGAGGCGGGCATCACCACGAACAAGAACACCATCCCGTTCGAGACCCGCTCCGTGTTCGAGGGCAGCGGCGTCCGCCTCGGCACGCCGGCGGTGACCACGCGCGGCATGAAGGAGACCGAGATGGCCGCCATCGCCGACATGATCAGCGAGGTGCTGCTCGACATCGCCAACCCGGCCACCGCGCACAAGGTCCGCGACCGCGTCCACGCGCTCACCGCCCGGTTCCCGCTGCCGTACTGACACCTCGACGGCGAGGACGCCGCCCATGCGGTCACGAAGCCCGGACGCGCCGAGGAAATTTGCCTTGCGCGGCCGGGCTTCCGCGCCATTTTCAGTCCGCAAGCACGTCAGGGTATCCCCCGCAAGGTAGCTCCCCAGGTTCTCCCCCGGTCGGTCGAATCCGTTTCGCACCCTCCGCGTCGTCCCTCCGAGTACGTTGAGTCGCAGTCCCGTCGTGCCGACCGAACAACCGATTTTTTCCCGATATGCCAGCCGTCCCGAAATCTTCGGCCGCCTCCAAAGCGACCAAGGTGACCAAGAAGAAGACCGCCGCCGTCGAGCAGCCGGAAGCTCCGGTCGCTCCCAAGCCCGCGCCTGCCCCCGAACCCGCGCCCGTCGCGCCCGTCGCCAAAGCAACCAAGGCTCCGAAGGCCTCCAAGGCTTCCAAAGCCGCGCCGGCGCCCGCGCCCGACCCGACACCGGAACTCGCCCTCACCCCGGCCCCGGAGCCGCCGCCGAGCATCCGCACCCGCGAAGCCGACGAGGAAGAGCCGCTCGTGATGAAATCCGTGCCCATCCCGCGGGTGCGCATGGAGAACCCGAACGAGGACACCCCGGTCCACGAGCCCGACGCGCCGGTCAAGCCGGTGTTCGTCGTCACGCCGCGCACGCTCGACCTGCACGGGATCCAGCCGATGCCCATCGGGCCGCTCGCCGAGGTGGCCAAGGAGTTCGGCGTCGAGAACTACGGCACGCTCAAGCGCCAGGAGATCATCTTCCAGATCGTCCAGCGCAACCTCTCCGCCGGCGGCACCATCAACACCCGCGGCATCCTCGAGGTCATGCCCGAGGGCTTCGGATTCCTGCGCTCGCCCGCGTTCAACTACCTCCCCTGCCCCGAGGACATCTACGTCTCGCCCTCGCAGATCCGCCGCTTCGACCTCGCCACCGGTGACGACGTCGAAGGCCAGGTCCGCCCTCCCAAGGAGAAGGAGAAGTTCTACGCCCTGCTCAAGGTCGAGAAGGTCGCCGGCCACGACCCCGACCTGGCCAAGGAGAAGACGCACTTCGACAACCTCACGCCGCTCTTCCCCAACAAGCGCTTCATCCTCGAGACCGACGCCACCGAGCTCTCCACGCGCGTCGTGGACATCGTGTGCCCCATCGGCAAGGGCACCCGCGGCCTCATCGTCGCCCCGCCCCGCACCGGCAAGACGGTGCTGATGCAGAAGCTCGCGAACTCCATCATCAAGAACAACCCGGACGTCCACCTCATCATCCTGCTGATCGATGAGCGGCCCGAGGAAGTGACCGACATGGAGCGCACCTGCCGCCCCGCCGAGGTCGTCAGCTCCACCTTCGACGAACCGCCCGAGCGGCACGTGCAGGTGGCCGAGATGGTCATCGAGAAGGCCCGCCGCATGGTCGAGCACAAGAAGGACGTCGTCATCCTGCTCGATTCCATCACCCGCCTCGCCCGCGCCTACAACACGGTCCAGCCGCACTCCGGCAAGATCCTGTCCGGCGGCGTGGACGCCAACGCGCTGCACAAGCCCAAGCGCTTCTTCGGCGCGGCGCGCAACATCGAGGAGGGCGGATCGCTCACCATCATGGCCACCGCGCTGGTCGACACCGGCAGCCGCATGGACGAGGTGATCTTCGAGGAGTTCAAGGGCACCGGGAACATGGAGATCCACCTCGACCGCGCGCTGGTCGACCGCCGCATCTTCCCCTCCATCAACATCGAGCGCTCCGGCACCCGCAAAGAGGAGCTGCTCTACCATCCCGACGAGTACAACCGCATCACCGTGCTCCGGCGCGCGCTCACCGGCGTGCCGCCGGTCGAGGCGATGGACCTGCTGCTCGGCAAGCTCAAGAAGACGCCGAACAACATCATGTTCCTGCTCTCCATGGGCGGCGGCAAAGTGTAGCCGTAGAGCCGCACCGGCGGGAACGGATCCCCGGCGTTGCCGCCGAGGTCACGAGGCGGAGGGCAGCTAGCGCACGGGGCGTCCCATGCGAAGGCCGCCCTCCGCCTCCTCACGTCGGCGGCTACGATTTGGGCTCACGTTCGTGGCCGGCGGAGGTGGTAAGCAAGGGCGGCGAAGTCTAGCCCCGCGGACCCGGGCTCACCCAGCCGGCGTGGCGCAAACCCGCCGGCTTTTGTTTTTTGGGGCGCCCCGACACCGATCCGCACGGATCGAACTACACCGTTCTTACCGCCGAGGTCTCACGTTGCCGGAGGACGTTTGGCTACCCAAAGCAGCAGCGCGCCGCCTACGCCGAGCAAGGCCCACGTCGAAGGCTCGGGCACCAAGGCGACAGGCGAAAAGCGGATGTCGCCCAAACCCGCACTACCAAAAAAGGACTGGGAACCAGGCTCGATGGTGAAGCGGAGCTCGGCAGTCTTGCCTGCCCACGCGGTGACGTCCGCACCGAATCGATATCCGAACCCAATCGGTTCCTGTTTCACCAACTGTAGCTCTTGTCCTTCGAGGAAGACGTGCAGCAGATCCAAGCTCGGGCCGATGTTGCCAACGAATTGGAGCGAGTTCGCGTCGCGCGGAATATCGCCTGTCTGGAATACGCTTTCGCTGGCCAGGACCAACGGATCGAACGAGACCCTGCCGGCGGATATGCCGAATGAAAAAGTGTCGCCTCGTCGTGGGTTCTCAGGGCCGCCAAGCGATGCTAAAGGACAGGTTTCGCAGACCGCGTTATACGCTACCAAAAGATCGGCTTGGTCACCGGTCTGTAGTTGCCAGCCCGGGATAGCATCCACGGCAAGGTAGGATTGCCGTTGCAAGAACCGGTTGTTCGGTGATTGGAAATCCAAGTTCCGGAACGGGGCAGCCGCCCCGGAAAAACCGATGCTGGCAGTGATGAGCAGACAGGCCAACCCGCCGAGGCAACATGGAGAACAAAGGGTTTGCATGGGCGATGCGGTGGAGGGTTTAGCCAAGTGTAGCGGACGCCTGCGTTCAGGCAAAATCTAGCGTGTTCCATGCCGATAACCTGGCTGCGCCCGACGGGGAGAACGCGTCATGGTAGCCGCCGAGGTGACGAGGCGGAGGGCCTTCCCGGTAGGGCGGCGCTGCGGCG
>CANGMH010000104.1 GCA_947454005.1 Verrucomicrobiota bacterium | reverse complement strand
CTTGCGCATGGCGCTGACGGATTCGCGGGCGATGATCTTGCCGCCGATGGCCGCCTGGATGGCGATGACGAACTGCTGCTTGGGGATGACCTCCTTGAGCTTCGCGGACAGCGCCCGGCCGCGGAACTCGGCCTTGGTGCGGTGGACGATGCAGGAGAAGGCGTCCATCGGCTCGCCGTTCACGAGCATGTCGAGCTTCACCATGTCGCTCGCGCGGTACTCGCCGGGCTCGTAATCCATCGAGCCGAAGCCGCGGGTGATGGACTTGATCCGGTCGTGGAAATCGATGAGGATCTCGTTCATCGGGATGTCGGCCGTGAGCATGACGCGCCGCGGGTCGAGCGTCTCGGTGTGCTTCAGGTCGCCGCGCTTCTCGGAGATGAGCGACATCATGTCGCCGATGTTCTCGTGCGGGCACATGACGAAGGCCGTCACCATGGGCTCGCGGATCTCGTCGATGAAGGTCGCGTCCGGCATGAACGCCGGGTTGTCCACGATCTTCTCCGTCCCGTCGGTCAGCTTCACCTGGTACACCACGCTCGGGTAGGTGGCGATGATGTCCATGTCGTACTCCCGGCGGAGGCGCTCCTGGATGATCTCCATGTGGAGCAGGCCGAGGAAGCCGCAGCGGAAGCCGAACCCGAGCGCGGCCGAGCTCTCGCTCTGGAAGACGAAGGCGGAGTCGTTCAGCTGGAGCTTGGCGACGCTCGCCTTGAGGCCCTCGTAGTCCGCCGTGTTGATCGGGTAGATGCCCGAGAACACCATCGGATGGATCTCCTGGAACCCGGGCAGCGGCGGCGACGGGATGCGATGGTCGGTGATGGTGTCGCCGACCTTGACCTCCTTGGGGGTCTTGATGTTCGCCGTGATGTAGCCGGTCTCGCCGCACTCGAGCTTCTCGCGGGTGTAGGGCTTCGGGTTGAAGGAGCCGACCTCCTTCACCTCCACGACCTTGTCGGAGTACGGCAGACGGACCTGCATGCCGGGCTTCAGCTCCCCGTTGAACACGCGCACGAGGATGACCACGCCCTTGTAGGTGTCGAAATAGCTGTCGAACACCAGCGCCTGGAGCGACCGCTCGCCGGTCGGCTTGGGCGGCGGGACGCGGGCGACGATCGCTTCGAGGATGTCCTCGATGCCGATGCCTTCCTTGGCGCTGGCCGGGATGGCGCCCTCGCCGTCGATGGCAAGGATGTCCTCGAGCTGCTGCTTGGCCTGCGGGATGTTGGCGTGCGGCAGGTCGATCTTGTTGATGACCGGGATGATCGTGAGCTGCTGCTTCATCGCCAGGTGGACGTTGGCGACGGTCTGGGCCTCGACGCCCTGCGCCGCGTCCACGATGAGCACGGCCCCTTCGCAGGCGGCCAGCGAGCGCGAGACCTCGTACGCGAAATCCACGTGGCCCGGCGTGTCGATCAGGTTGAGCTCGTAGGTCTCCCCGTTCTTCGCATTGTAGAGCATCGTGACCGGATGCGCCTTGATGGTGATGCCGCGCTCCTTCTCGAGGTCCATGGCGTCGAGCATCTGCGCGGACATGTCGCGCGTGGCCACCGTCCCCGTGCGGTGGAGCAGGCGGTCCGACAAGGTCGTCTTGCCGTGGTCGATGTGGGCGATGATGCTGAAATTGCGGATATGGGCGGCGTCCATCGGTACGAAAGTCCGCGGAAGATAGGGCCGTGCGTCCGGGTGGGAAGGGGGAAGTTGCCGGGAAACGGGCCGGTCCGCCCGACGGATCAGGCCGGGAGGACGGCCGAAGGCCCCGCGGTCGCCCGACCGGTCCGCGCGCTCCGGGCCGCGAACACCAGGAGCACGGCGACGACGACGTAGATGCCGCCGCAGAGCGAGACCGCGAGGCTCATGTTGGCGACCTCGCTCCCCTGCCCCGCGTGCTTCGCCATCCAGCCGGCGTAGAGCGGCCCCAGCGCGCCGCCGGTCCAGCCGACGGTGTTCATCACGCCTGCCGCCGTCGCCCGCGAACGCGCCGGCACCACGTCGTACAGCGAGGCGAAGATCCCCGCGTCGTAGCAGCCTTTGCACAGCCCGAACGCGGTCATCGCCAGCAACAACGTCGTCTTGTCCGTGGTCCAGCCCACCAGGCCGACGAATCCCGCCCCGACCGCCATGCCGACCGCCTGGACGAGCATCCGGCCGCCGGGCCGCCGGGCGGTCCAGACATCGGCCAGCCAACCGGACAACGGCGCGCTCAACGCGCTCGCGGCGTGGATGAACACCGTCGCGCTCAAGCCGGCGGCACCCAACTTGAAGCCGAACTTCTCGATGAGGAACGTGGGCGTCCACACGAGGAACAGCGTCGCGACGAAATTCGCCCCGACGAACCCGAGCAGGAGCAGCCGCGCCGACGGATGGCCCAGCAGGAACCGCAGCGTCTCGGAGAACCTCGGCGGAGGGCCTTCCGCCGTGGCCGGAGCCTCCCCGGATACCTCCTCGCCCTCGTCGCGGGCCGGTTCCCGCAGCAGCGCGTACAAGACCACCGCCAGCACCATCCCGGCGCCGCCGAAGAGATAGAACCCGGTCCGCCAACCGTGCCGTTCGGCGAGCACCGCCCCGAGCCAGCTGCCGCCGATGGTGCCGACGTACACGCTCGATTGGTGGACGGCCATCGCGCGGGACCTCGTGCGGGCGCCATGGTAGGCGCTCACCAGGGACATCGAGGCCGGGAAATAGAACGTCTCGCCGAAGCCTTCCAACGCCCGGACGGTGACGAACTGCCAGAGCTTCCCGCACCACGCCGTCGTCAACGTCACGAAACTCCAGAAGAGGCATCCGCCGAGGATCAGGTGCCGGCGTTGGAAGCGGTCCCCGGCCCAGCCCGCGAGCGGCGCCGCGCCGGCGTAGACCCACATGAACGCCGACGCGATGAGCCCCAGCTGTTGCTTGTCGAAGCCGAACTCCTTCGTGAGCAGCGGGAACACCACCGAGATCGCTTGGCGGTCCGCGTAGTTGAAGCAGCACACCAGCCACAACATGCCGACGACGCCCCAGCGGTAGGCGGTCGTCGCGGGCCGTCGCCCGGAAGTCGCGGCGGGAGCGGTCACGGCAGGCCTGCCCCTTGGAAGAGCAGCCGCAGGTCGTTGGTCAGCTGGGCGCACTTCACGGCGGTCTCAGCCGAGATCGCCTGCTTGGGTTCTCCGGCCTCGAAGCCGCGCGCCCGCATAGCCGCCGCGACATCGAGCGGGAAGTTCACCGAACCGCACAACGCTCCGGCGCGCTGGAGCAGCGACATCGGCACCGAGGGGTCCGCGCCCGACACCGAGGCCGCGAAGACCTCGACCAAGGCTTCCGGAAGGACGTTCGCCAACCCGCTGATGCAGCCGGAACACCCGAGCGCCAGCGCTTCCGCGAAGCGGGTATCGGCGCCGGTGAACACGGAGAAATCCTTCTCGCGCCCCAGGGCGATGAGCTCCTGGTGATAGGACCATTCGGCGCCGCTCTGCTTCACCGCGACCAACCGGGCGCGGGCGCCGAACGCGGCGATGGTGCCGAGCGCGATGCGGTTGCCGGTGCGCTCAGGAAAATTGTAGAGGCAGACCGGCAGGTCCGCGGCGTCGGCGACGCGCAGGAAGAACTCCAGCTGGTCGTCCTGGTTGAGCGGGAAATACCACGGCGGCAGCACCGCGATCCCGGCGCAACCGGCGTCGGCCGCGGCTTTGGCGATGCGGCAGGCCACCGCCGGGCTCACGTCGCTCACGTTGGCCAGGACGGGCAATCCGCCACCGAGCTCCACGGCTTTGTGGAGCAGATGGATCCGGTCCGCCTCCGCCAGATGGACGAACTCGCCGGTGCTGCCCAGCGCCAGCACGCCGTGGACCTTGGCGGAGCGGAGGAATGAGAGGTGGTCGGCCAGCGCGGTCTCGATCAGACGGCCGTCGGCATCGGTCGGGGTCCAGAGTGCGGCGATGACTCCGCGGCGGATAGGTTCAGACATGGTGATTGAAAGGCCGGACACTCGGGCAAGTGTCCGGCCCTGTTCAAACGAATCCGCTCACTGATAGCGGATCACCAGGTCGTCGCCGACGCGCTCGACCTTGGAGATGGCGACCGGGGTGTCGGACCGCAGCCGATAGAACGCCGCGGTGGTCGTCCCGGAGATCGGCACGGTGAGCGTCTTCGCCGCCGCGTCCGCACGGACGCCGGTCGCCGGCAGGTAGGGCCCGGCAACGTTCTCCGAGGTCAGCAGCACCGGGCCGCTGGCCGCCACCGCGGAGGTGTAGGCCCGGAACCCGAGCGGAGAGTTGACCAACTTCCGCAGCCCTTCGATGGGGTCGACGGTGAACCACTCGACGTGGGCGCCTCCGCCGCGCTCGTACCAGACGAGACGGAAGGGATAGACGCCGGCCTGCGGCACGACCAAGTCGAAGGTCTCGTCGGCCGGACCGCCGTTGTGGAAGGCGAGCGGGACCGTCGAAGCATCGGGCCGGGCGGCGCTGGCGATCTTGTAGCCGTCGTCGCAACGCACGCCGAAGCGGACCACTCCGGCCGGCAGCTCGAGGAACGCCAGCGCCTCCATCGCGATGTTGTCGTTGCCGGTCTCCGCGGTCTGCCCGGGGATCGGGGCGTCGCCGTCGAAATAACCGTCGGTGCCGCCGTCGATCGCGTTCTGGGAGAAGTTCACCAGCGGTTCGACCCCGCTGACATCGTATGCCTTGGCGATGGTGGAGCCAGCGGCGAGCTGCGCCTCGGCGCGTTCGAGGCTGTTCTCGCCCTGCTCCGTCGCCTGCGTCGCGTGGATCTTGAAGCCGCGCTCCGGACCGGGACCGGCGAGGCGCGTCGCCGGATCGAGCTGGAGATAGCTCACGGTGAAGCTCCAGTCGTTCGTCTGCGAGACGCCTTCGTTGTCCGAGAAGACGAGACGCGCATGCTGCACGACGTCCCTCGGCGGAAGAGTCGGGAACGCATACGAGACCGTCGCGCCGTCCGGCCTCGTGGTCACCGAGGCGGCGACGACGACGCCTTCGATGGAGAGTTTCAAAGAGCCCGCGACCACCGAGGTGTCGCGGTTCTGGACGACTGCCTCCACCTTGGGCTCGGCGGTCTGCGCGACCGAGTTGTTGGCGGGAGCGAGCGAGGTTACGGTCGCGCGTTGGATGCCGGCATCGGCGACCGGGACGAACGCGAGGTAGTTCAGGAGGCGGCTGCCCGTGTCCGTGTCCGCCGTGACCTGGCGCAGCCGGAGCGTCTTCCTTCCCGAGAGCCGGAGGACGACCTTGGCCAGCCCGGCACCGTCGGTGAGCGGGACGTTCTTCGAGGTGAAGCCGCTGGTGACGCCGAGGAACGAGCCGAGCAGGCGCACCTTCTGGTCGGGACGGTTGGCTTCGCTGGTGACCTCTTCGAGAACGCTGTCGGCCTGGGCGAGGTTCACGACCGCTTCGCGCAGATAGACCTCGTAGGAGCCGGGCGCGAACACGCGGGTGTAGTTCATCCATTCGCCCGCGGCCAGATCGCCGACGTCATGGTCGAACACCTCGAGACCCGGGTCGAACTCCGCGCGACGCCGATCAAGCGAGTGGGCGGTGCGGACCGGGTCGGAGGTGCGGTACAGCGCGTCGGCAGGGCTGACCGCGGTGCGCGTGTCGAAGAAATCGACATCCGGCGTCCCGACGCGATCGGTGTACGAGTTGGGAGCGATGCCGCCGCCTTCGACGGTGCGGACCGGCCGGTCGATAGAACCGCCCGCATCGAAGTTGTAGTCCTCGACCTCGACCGTCCGGACCGCCGCCGAGAAGGTGTCGAAGGACACGGCGGCCGTGCGCGTGACCGCCTCGGAATCGGTGACGCTGATCTCGCCGGAGAAGCTCTTGTCCGCCGCGAAACCGCCGAGCGTGGCGGTGCGGACCGGGCCGGCGGCGCCGAGCTTCAGACCGTTCGCCGTGGTGTAGGCGACACCGTTGAGCACGACCTTGATGCCGGTGTCGGGAACCGACTTGTCATCGCTGACCTTGAACGTCAACGAGGTGCTGGCCGGCAGGAAATTGGCGCCGACCGAAGGCGCGACCTCGGTGATGATGGGCGGTTCGTTGGCCGCCGCCGGCGGCGCGCTGGCGACCAGGTTGTCGAACACGACCTGATAGCCAGCGGGATCCTTGCCGCCGTCGGCGTAGAGGTAGAGCACGACGTTCCCCGTCAGGTTGATGAACGGCGCCGGGGGCTCGTCCTTGCCGTCGGACATCACGTCGGCCACCGGGGTGTCCACGAACACCTTCTCGAAGATCACCTTGTCGCCGTCGTCCTTGTCCAGCACCCGGCCGCGGAAGGTGACGTTGCCGTCGCGCACGGTCAGCGCCAACGTGAGGCGGACGTTCTCGTTCTTGATGGCGGGCGTCGGGTTCTCGCTGAAGAAGTACTTGTTGATCCCCTTGGTCACCAGGATGTCGGTCTCCGACTTGGCGATGCCGTAGCCGGCGAGCGTGTTCGGTCCGGTCGCCTGCGGGATGAAGGCCAGGATGGCGAACGAATCCGGTCCCTGCCCGTGCACAAGATCGACGGAGAACTCGTGGTGAGTGCCCTCGGTGAGCTCGAACGTCTTCGTCGTCTTCTTGCTGGACACGAAGAACGGCTGGCCGAGCGCCGGGAGGTCGAAAGTGAACTTGCCGTCGGACTGCTTGCCGCCGGCGAGGGGAAGGCCACCGGGATTGGCGTCCTCCCATCCCGCCCGGGCGGCCGCGCCGAAATCATCGAGCACCACCTGGTCGACGACGAACGTCTCGGCCTTGTCGTAGACGACCTGGTAGCCGGCAGGGTCCTTGCCGCCGTCCGCGTAGAGGTAGAGCACGAAGTTGCCGGTCAGGTTGACGAACGGCGCGGGCGGTTCGTCCTTGCCGTCGGACATCACGTCCGCGGCCGGCGTGTCCACGAAGACCTTCTCGAAGATCACCTTGTCGCCGGCGTCCTTGTCGAGGACCCGCGAACGGATGGTCACGTTGCCGCCCTTCACCGAGAGGGTCAGCACCAAGGTCACGTTGTCGTTCTTGATCGCGGGGGTGGGATTGTCGCTGTAGAAGTACTTGTTGATCCCCTTGGTCACCAAGATGTCGGTCTCCGATTTGGCGATGCCGTAGCCGGCGAGCGTGTTCGGTCCGGTCGCCTGCGGGATGAAGGCCAGGATCGCGAACGAATCCGGTCCCTGCCCGTGCACGAGGTCGACGCGGTACTCGATCGTACGCCCCTCCTTCAGCTCGAAGGTCTCGGACGTCTTCTTGCTGCTCACGAAGAACGATTGGCCGAGCGCGGGCAGTCCGAAGGTGAACTTGCCATCGGCCTGTTTGCCGCCGGCGAGAGGAAGGCCGCCAGGATTGGCGTCTTCCCAGCCGCTGCGCTGGGCCGCGTCGAAATTGTCGAGCACCTTGGCCTGGACGGCGGACGCGAGGAGCATCGCGGCCAGGACGGACCAACGACGGAACGACCGGAGGACGGGGGTAGCATTCATGAGGGATCCTTGGATTGGATACGCGAGGGGGACGCCGCTTTCTGTTCCTCGCGCGCCCGGACGTCAAAGCAATTGTCGCCCCCGGGATCTCGCCGGCACCGGCATCGCGCGGAGGACGACGTCGGCGCGCCGGGAGCTTCCGGGTTGCCAGCAACGGCCGGCTCCCCGGACAATCCGCCGATGCGAAACCCGATCATCGTCGCCCTCGACGTGCCGTCCGCCGCCCAGGCCGTCGAACTCGCCCGCTCGGTCGCGCCGCACGTCGGCGCCTTCAAGGTGGGCAAAGAACTCTTCGTCGCCGCCGGGCCCGAGATCGTCCGCCAGCTCCGCGCGACCGGGGCGAGCGTGTTCCTCGACCTGAAGTTCCACGACATCCCCAACACCGTCGCCAAGGCCGTCGCGTCCGCGACCCGCCTCGACGTGCAGATGCTCACCATCCATTGCAGCGGCGGTTCGGAGATGATGCGCGCGGCCGAGCAATCCGCCCAGATGACCGCGAAAGAGCTGGGCCGTCCCGCCCCGCTCGTGCTCGGCGTCACCGTCCTGACCAGCATGGACCAAGCGGCTTTGGCCGAGCTCGGCGGCGAGACGGACATCGCCAAACAGGTCGAGCGGCTCGCGCGATCGGCCGCCGGCGCCGGGCTCCGCGGCCTGGTGTGCTCGCCGCTCGAGCTCCAGATGCTACGGAAGATCCTCCCGGCCGAGATGCAGCTCGTCACGCCCGGCATCCGGACGGGCGCCGAGAAGGCCGACGACCAGAAGCGGACCTTGAGTCCTCAGGACGCCATCGCCGCCGGCGCTTCTTGGCTCGTGGTGGGACGTCCCATCACCGCCGCACCGGATCCCGCGAAGGCCGCGGAAGCCATCGCGGCGTCCCTCCGCTGAGCCCGGCCCGGGTCAGCGCGTGCCGAACCGGAAGACCGTGGTGGTGTCGTAGACTTCACCGGGCCGGAGCACGGCCTTGGGGAAGCCCGGTTTGTTGATCGCGTCGGGGAAATTCTGCGTCTCGAGGCAGAAACCGCCGTGGCGGCCCAGCTTCACGCCGCCCGTGCACGCGATCCCGTCGGCGGGAAGGAAGTTCGCCGTGTAGAGCTGGATCCCGGGCCGGTCGGTGAGCACCTCCAGGACGCGCCCGCTCTCCGCTTCGAAGGCCCGCGCCGCGAGGGCGATCGACTTGCCGCCGTCGTCGAGGACGAAATTGTGGTCGTAGCCGGTCGGTGTGAGGCCCGTCAGCTCGATGCGCTCGCCGATGGCGCGCGGTTCCGTGAAATCCAGCGCGGTGCCGGCCACGAGGGCCAGTTCACCGGTGGGGATCAGGCCTCCGTCCACCGGCGTGTACCGGGACGCGGTGAGCTGCAGTTCATGGCCATGGATGGTCCCCTTCCCGGCGAGGTTGAAGTAGCTGTGGTTCGTCAGGTTGATCGGCGTCGCCTGGTCGGTCGTCGCTTGGTAACGGATCCGCACCTGGTCGTCCTCGGTGAGGATGTAGTCGACCTGGACCTCGAGGTTGCCGGGGTAGCCCTCCTCGCCGTCGACGCTCAGGTAGCGGAAACGGACGCGCGAGAACTCCGAGGTGGTCTCATCCTCGACGCAAGACCAGCGCTTCTTGTCGAAGCCGACCTTGCCTCCGTGCAGATGGTTCACGCCGTTGTTGGTCGCGAGCTGATAGGTCCGTCCATCGAGCGTGAAGACGCCTTTGGCGATGCGGTTCGCCACGCGTCCGGCGATCGCGCCGAAGAACGGATGCCCCGCGAGATAGCGCGGCAAGTTGTCGAAACCGAGGACGACGTTGCCGAAGCGGCCGGCACGGTCCGCGACATGGAGCTCGGTGATGATCAACCCGTAGTCCATCACCTTGAGCGTCGTCCCCCGATGGTTCTTGAAGGTGTGGAGAGTGATCGGGGATCCGTCGGGAAGGGTCCCGAAAGGAGAACGTTCAAGGGTCATGCGATGGTGGATCAAGGATGGGCAACCGTCGGGACGCACCCGGCGAACGGCGCCGAAGCGGGCACCTCGGGCCCGGCAAGGGCTTGGAGGCAGGGCATGCGGCGTTTCATCCGACGGGACGGGGCGGAGCGATGACAACGATCGGACGGCGCCGCGGCAAGCGCCTTGTCCGGCCGTTCAAGGCATCGCACCGAGCCGACGGCAAAGCCCGGACCGGACCGCGGCCACGCCTTTGTAGGCGGCGATCTCATCCGGCATCGTCGCCAACGCCCGGACGAAGCCGGCCCGCACCTCGGGATCGGCCAAGGCTTCCTCCAGCGGATGCACGGTCAGCCGGATGATGAAAAGCACGCCGCCCGACCGCGGCAGCGCGCGGAACGCCTGGCGCTCCAGACGCAACCACACCTGCTCCAAAGGCGTCCCGGCGCTGAGCCGCGGGAGGCCGAGCCGGGGATGCATGTTCATGTCGGGGACCGCGGCCAGGCCCCAGTTCTCGCGCTCGAACACGGCGCCCTCGGGAAGCCTCGCGAGGAACGTGCGGATCCGCGCCCCGAGCTCGGTGTTCACCGTCGGAACCGGCGAATGGATGGCGTCGACCGTGAGCCCGAGCTTCTCCGCCGGTGTCCACGACGACGGGAAGCAGACCGCGCCGGCGACCAGGCGCGCTTCTCCGTCGCCATCACGCCGCAGCAGAACGAAATCCGGTTCCCATCGGGCAGCAAGACGCGCCAAGCCGGCCGGATCGGCGGGCTCCTCGGAAGGTCCGAAGAGCTCGAGCATCTCGGCGAAGACCGGGGCCGCGTCGGGACTCCAGAGGACGCAGTCGTCCGGGGTGGCGGCCAGCCAGCGCCGTCGCTCGTCGAGCGCCGGATGCTCCGTCGGCGTCGGAGCGAACCACCGGTCGTCGCCGCGCCGCATGCCGAACTCGAACCGGAACCGGTCTGCGAGGAACAGGCGTCCGATGGCTTCGCGCGAACCCGGATCGACGACGACATCGTGGCTGCGACCGGGTCCCGTTTCCATGGGTCGAGGATACCCCCGGATCCTTCTCCAGGCGAGCGGCAAGCAACGGACGCACCCTCCCGGCGCGACGGCCCGTGCCAAAAGAAAACGGCCCGCCTCCGGGGAGGCGGGCCGTCGAGGAGATGTCAGCGATCAGCCCTTGGCGGGAAGCGCCTCGGCGGCGCCGTCGGTGGTGGGGGCGAGGTTCATCCCGATCGTCGGGCGCTGGCCCTTGTGCCACCAGAGCACGAACGCGCTCGCGATGTAGATGGACGAGTAGGTGCCGGTGATGATGCCGACCAAGAACGTGAACGCGAAGTCGTTGATGGGGCCGCCGCCGAACAGATACAGCGACATCGTCGCGATGAACACGGTGCCGGAGGTGATGATGGTACGGCTGAGGGTCTCGTTCAGCGCGCGGTTCACTAGGTCCTTGAACGAACCCGGGACGCCGAGCTTCAGGTCCTCGCGGATGCGGTCGAAGATGACGATCGTGTCGTTGATCGAGAAACCGACGATGGTCAGCACGGCGGCGACGAACGTCGCGTTGAACTGGCGTCCCTCGCCGAGCAGGCCGGTGAGGCAGTAGCAACCGATGGTCATCAGCACGTCGTGGATGACGGCGATGACGGCACCGACGGCGAAGCTGAACTCATAGCGGAAGGCGACGTAGACCAGGATGCCGAAGAGCGACAACAAGAAGGCGATGATCGCCGACTTCTGGATCTCTTGGCCGACGGTCGGACCGACCTGTTCGGTCGAGATCCGGGAGAACTTGGCCTCGGGGAAGGCCTTCTTCAGCGCCGCCTCCACCTGTTCGGTGCGGGCGCTCGGTTTTCCGTCCTTCAGGGCCTGGGTATCGACGCCGACCGCGACGCGGAGGCTCTGCTTGCCGGTGCTGAAGTCCCGTTGATAGCCGACCTGCGGCTCGCCGAACTTCAGCTCGGTGACCGTCGCGCGGACCTTGTCGACGTCCACGCGCTGGGCGAACGAGTAGGTGTAGCTCTCGCCGCCGGCGAACTCGACGCCGAGCAGGTTGGATCCGCGGACGAAGATACCGTAGCCGAGGCCGACGATGATCACCGCCCAAGAGAGCGTGAAGGCAACCTTGGCCAGCTTCATGAAGTCGATGTCCGACGACTTGATCAGGTGGAGCATCGGCAGCGACTTCAGCATCCCGCGCGAGAGCAGGAAGTCGAAGATCAGCCGGGTGACCACCAGCGCGGTGAACAAGCTCACCGCGACACCGATGGTCAGCGAGACGCCGAAGCCCTTCACCGCGCCCGTGCCGAGGGCGATAAGGATCACCGACGAGATCAACGTGGTGATGTGCGAATCGAAGATGGTCGCGAACGCCCGGTCATAACCGGCCGAGAGCGCGCCGCGCATCGACTTGCCCTTCGAGAGCTCCTCGCGGATGCGCTCGTAGATCAGCACGTTGGCGTCGACCGCCATGCCGACGGTGAGCACG
>CANGMH010000103.1 GCA_947454005.1 Verrucomicrobiota bacterium | reverse complement strand
GGGCTCGATGGAACCGAGATCCGCCGTGCGTCCCAGGTTCCGGGCGCCGTCGAGCGTGGCCATCTCCAGGACCTTCTCGACGGTCATCGACTCCGCGCCGTGGACGACCCGCGTGAGGAAGAGCGCCAGCCGGGCCTCGTTGAGCATGTGTCCCGAATCGTTGGAGGCGCTGCCGTCCACGCCGAGGCTTACCGGCGAGCCGCCGTCCCGCAGGTCGTTCACCCGGCAGATCCCCGAACCGAGGCGCATGTTCGAGCAGGGGCAATGCGCGACGCCCATCTTGTTGCGGGTGAGATGCGCGACCTCGGCGTCATTAAAATGGATCCCGTGGGCCAGCCAGATGTCGTCGCCCTCCCATTCGTAGGCGCTGAGACATTCCACCGGCCGCATGCCGAGCGTTGCCACGGCGTCGACGTTCTCGGCGACGGTCTCCCCGGAATGCGTGTGCATCCGGACCTTCAGCTTGCGGGCGAGGCGGGCGGTCTCCTTGTAGAGCTCGCCTCCGCAGCCGAAGACGGTGCAGGGCGCGAACGCCACCTGCCACATGGATCCGGGGCCGCCGTCGTGGTACTTGTCGAAGAGGCGCTGGCAATCTTCGAGGATCGCATCGGTCTTCTGGCAGGCCCATTCCGGCATGATGGGGCTCGGGTTGTTCACGCTGCCCCGGCATCCGACATAGCGGACGCCCATCGATTCCGCGGCATGGAATCCCGCGTCGAGGATGTCGCGCGAAGCGGCCGCCGGGAAAAGGTAGTGGTGGTCGCTGGTCAGGGTGCAGCCGGAGAGCATCAGCTCGGCGACGGCGACCTGCGTGGCAACGAAGAGGTCGTCGGGCGTGAAGCCTTTCCACAGCGGGATGTGGCCCGCCAACCATGGGAGAAGCGGAAGATTCGAGATCGGGGTGAACGCACGCGCCAGGTTCTGGAACATGTGGTGGTGCGTGTTGATCATCCCCGGGATGCAGATGCCGCCCTTGGCATCGACGACGCGTGCGCCTTCCAGTCCGGGGACCGGGCCGGTGCCGACCTGTCTGATCCACCCGTCCTCGGCGACGACGTAGGCGTCCTTCAGCACCTCCCGTCGGGAGTTCATGGTGACGAGGTGGCCGATGTTCTTGATGAGGAGTCGCGTCACGGGGGAGTCGGGGAACGGTTGACCGCAGATGGACGAAGACCGAGACCGCGCCAAGAAGAGGCTCCGTCCGAAGACGAGCCTGATCCGCGACCCTGCGGAGACGCCGAGCCGTCAGGACCGGGCGAGCGTGGTTCCGCCGGCGATCCCACGGCGTGGAGTCTCTGTCGTACCGTGTGCATCTCAGGTCGGAACGCCGGGCGGATGCCGAGACTATAAGGCGGGCGGCGGGAGCGTGGGATCCACTCCGACCTTCGAGGGAGCGAAGGCATCGGTGTAGACCGACGCGCGGTCGATCGGTGCCTTGATGATCTGGTTTTCCAGCATGATCTGGTGGAGTTCATCCCATCGCCGGGCCTTCACCTCGCCCAGTGCCTCTCCTTTGGCGGAATCGCCCTCGATCAGACGCAGCTCGCGCATCTTGCGATGGCTGAACTTGAAGCCTTCCGATTCCATCGTCGGGCTGATGGAGAGGATGTGGTCGTGGACGGGCCGGGGATCGCGGCAGTATTCGATCCAGCCCTTGTACGCGCCGATAGAGAAGGCCTTCACGATCTCCGGGTGTCTCGCGACCAGCTTCTTGTTCGCGATGATCACGCGGTACGGGTCGAATCCGCTGTCGCTGATCTGGAGCATCCGCGCCTTCACCCCGGCCTTGGCGGCGTAATACGGCTCGCAGGTCGGGAACGCCTGGGTGATCCAATCCGGATCGGCCACGAAGTTGGCCACGCTGCCGGTCACGGCGCGGGCGCGGGTCTTCTTGAGGCCGTATCGCTTCTGGAGATAGGCGAACCAGGTGTTGCCGATCTGCATGGCGACATCGCGGTCCTCCAGGTCGGCGAAGGTCTTCACCGGCGAATCCTCGCGGACCATGATGCCCTGCGGATCGTGCTGGAAATAGCTGTTCACCGCGATGACCGGCAGGCCGCGCTCGACGGCGATGAACACGGCGTCGCCGCGCACGATGCCGAGGGTGTCCTCGTCCAGGGCCACCTTCTTCTCGATCTCGGAGTTCGGGCCGCCGGCGACCATCGTCACGTCGAGCCCGAGCCCGAGCCAGATGCCCTTCACCTTGGCGGCGAAGTATCCGCCGTGCTCGGCCTCGGGATACCAGTCGTGGATGAAGGTGATCTTTTGCAGGGGCTTGCCCTTGCCGTCTCCCGCCGCTTCCGTCGCCGGTCGGGATTCCTGTCGGGAGCAACCCGCGGAGACCATCGCCGCACAGAGGCAGATCGCCGCGCCGAACCGCGCGAGGAACCGCTCCGGGGAAGGACTGGATTTCATCGGTGATGTCAGGAAAATGGACGGAGCCGATCGGACAAAAGCCCTCCGCCGGACGGGCCGGCGGAGGGTTCGCACAGGGGGGTGGCGGATCAGAACTTGAACTTGAGCTGTCCGCTGATGCTGAAGGGCTTCTCGGGGTAGATCACGTCGTTGCCGGCGAAGCTGGGATCGATGGACGTCCAGTTGCGCTGGTCGGTGATGTTGAAGAAGTTGACCTGGGCCTCCCACTTCTTCTGCTTGTAGAAGACGAAGGCGTTGATGGTGTACTGGGTCGGGATGATCAGCGAACCTTCCTGGTTCTGCCACTGTTCGCCGGTGACCTGCGGCCCGATGCTGGCACCGAAACCGTTGCTGAACTGGTAGGTCAGGTACGCGTTGAACATGACCTGCGGCACGCTGGCGGCGCGCTGTTTGCCGGAGGCGCGGGTGCGTCCGTTGGCGGAGTTGTAGTTCGGGCTCCCGAACCCGGTGCCCGGCAGGCCGTCCACGATGAAGCCGGCCGGATATCCGTCGCGGTAGTTGTAGGTCTGCTGGTAACCGAAGTCGTCCTGCTTGGCGTCCTGGAACGTGAGGTTGGCGCTCGCGTTGAACGCTCGGGTCGGTTGATAGACGGCCTCGAGCTCGATGCCCTTCGTCTCGATCCCGATCGGCGCGCCGACGAGCTGCGGCGCCTGCCGTGTCTGCTGGAACAACGCACCGCCCACGAACAGCTTGTTGTCGAGCACGCTCGCCTTCGAGCCGATCTCGACGAGCTCGCTCTCCGACTGCATCGCCCGTTTCAGGCCGGCCGATCCGCCCGTCCCGTCCACGCCGCCAAAGTTGCTGCTGCCTTGGACGGTGTTGACGAGGTCGTAGGTGATGTAGGACGACATCGTCGGCGTCCACTTGAGGATGCCGCTGACGAAGACGGAGCCGTCCAGCACGGAGGCCGACGAGTCGTAGAACGCTCCGGCCGCCTTCTCCACGAAGGCCGGGTTCTTGGCATCCGCGTCGAAGTAATCGCCGCGGCCGCCCACCACGATGCTGAACTTCTCATGCAGCGCCACGTCCCACTGGCTGAAGAAGCCGCTCTGGAACAAGGTGGAATCCTGGTTGCCGCTGCTGGGGAACGGATTGCCGCCGAAGCCCGGCTTGCCGGGGACGTTGAAGCCGGCACCGGCGCTCTGGCCCGTCACCAGACCGGGCAGGCGGAACGTGTCCGGATTGGCCGTGACGTCGTAGAGGAAGAACGGCTCCGTGCCGAAATCCTGGTACGAGAGCAGGCTCGAATACCGGAGATCGACGCCGGAGATCGTCTTGATCGGCAGTTCCTTGCTGAAGATCGAAGGGGCGAACTCCTGATGGTATTCGGTGCGGTTGTTGATCATCCAGTTCTCGGGCACCAGCTCGGTGTAGCCGTAGCCGGAGAGCTTCTTGCTTTCCTGGGTCTCACCGTAGGACCGGTTGATGACCTTGGCCGTGTCGCTGACCGTGTAGGTGGCGATGAGCTGGGAGGAGAACTTCTGGCCCGACGCGAAGTCGGCGGGCGCGTTGATGGTCTGGTAGGGATAGATGTGGACGCGCCGGGCGGTGGCGGGATCCAGCAGGGCAAAATTGGCGTTGAGACCGAAAGGCCCGATGGAGTCCAGCGGATCGCCGAACCGGTTCTTCGGCTGGACCGGGCCGGCGATGTAGATGCCGTCGTCGATCAGCTCCTGCGTCACGCGGTTGATGCCGATGACCTCGTTGAAGCGGGACGTGTAGAACTGGGTGTTCCAATCCAAGGTCAACCGGTCGTTGGCGACCCAGGTCAGCGCGGTGAAGATGTCCTGGGTGTTGTCCTTGACGTTCTGGTAGTAGCCATCCGCCTCGCGTCCGAGATAGCTCACCCGATAGGCCAGCTTGTCGTTCACGGGCCCGCCGAAATCGAGCACCCACTCGGGGCTGAAATAGGACTGGCCACCGGGGACATAGGTGCCCAACCGCGCGGTTAGATCGCCGTGGAAGGCGTCGAAATAAGGTGCCTTGGTGACGAAGTTCACGTAGCCGCCGGGACCTTGCCCCTGGGGTCCGTAGACCGCGGAGCCGGGGCCTTTCACGATGTCCATCGCCTCCACGCCGTTGAAGCTCGCGAGCAGCGAATTGCGGCTGTAGATGATGCGCTGGCCGTTCTGGTAGATCTCGGACAGCTCGCCGCGGATGACCGGGACGTTGGCCAGGCCGTAGCGGGAAGGCGTGTAGACGCCCGGGGAATACTGGTTGAAATCCGTCGCGCGGGAGACGCCGCGGGCCTCCATCTGCGCCTTGGTCACCAAGGAGACGGACCGCGGGGTGTCGATGACGCTCCGGTCGTCGCCCATCACCGACTGCACGGGACGGACGGTGGGCAGCACGGTTTCTTCGACGGGCAAGCCTTCGACAAGGATCTTGGCCGTCGCGTTGGTCGAGACCATCTCCGGTGCCGGAGTCTGGGCGTGGGTCGAGAGATGCAGCGACGATGCAGCCATCACGGTCGCGAGGCTGCCGAGGCGTGCATGGCGCGAATTCGAAGGTTTGTTGGATTTCATGGTTTCGGGTTCCGGTTCGCCGGGAACAACCGCCTTGGATGCTTCAAGGCTGCGGAGGGTTGTCTCCTTCGGATCCACCCCGAGCAGCGGTGATACCAAGGGCCCGATATCATCCATGAAAGCTGTGAATCGAACGGCGGCGATCCATGCGGCCGGAGGTGAAACGATTGGATCGACCTCGCTTACACGCTCCCAGCCTCGCCTCAGCGGTGGCCCCGCCCCGAATCGCCATCGCTGGCCCGGTGGCCGCTTTTGGTCACCCTGTCCAGTTGATCGGCTCAAGTTCGGGAACCCGGGGACATCAGAAGCAGCCGGCCCGCGCCGCCAACAATCCCGCAAAAGCGATGAGCCGGCGTTCGTCCCCGCGCCGGGCGATGATCTGGAAGCCCACGCCCGTGGCCTCGCCCGCGGGACGCCACGGGATCGTCAGCACCGGCCAACAGCCCAGGCTCGCAGGCGTCGTCAACCGCAGCAGACGGGGCCGGGTGGCCGCGTGGTCGTCGCCGCGCCGCAAACAGGAGACGGAAGCGGCCGGCAGCACCAAGAGCGGTCCCTGGTCGAACGCGCCCTCCATATGGGCGACCAACCGACCGATCCGCTCATGGAGTCCCGCGACCTCCGCCTCGCTGATCCGCGCCCCCCATTCCAGCCGCGTCCGCACGGCGGGGGAATATTGATCGGGATCCCTTTTGAAACGGGACCGATGGACCGCGAAGGCCTCGTTCGCCTGCACCGGTGCGAACAGGTCCAAGGCCTCCTCCCATCCGTCGGCCGCGCAAGAAACGACGGGCGCGCCCACTTCCCCCAAGAGTTCGCGGAACGCCTTGAGCGCGGCGACGACATCGGCATCGCAATCCTCCAACAGCGGTCCCTCGGGAAACACCAGCTTGGGGAACGTCGCCCCGGCGGATGGCTCCATGGAGCCGCCGAAGAGCGCGGCGGCGATAAAGCCCACGTCGCCGAGATGACGGTTCAACCAACCCAAGGTGTCGAAGGACCGCGCGAGCGGAAAGGTTCCTTGGTGGTCCGGGAACCAGTCCCGTGAACGGAAACTGACGAGCCCGCAAAACGCGGCGGGCACCCGCAACGAACCACCGGTGTCCGTGCCCAGTCCGATGCAGGCCGCACCGCCGACCACGGAAGCCGCGGCCCCGCTGCTGGAACCGCCGGTCAGCCGGTCCGGTCGCCCGGGGACCGTGCAATCGCCGAACCACGGGTTCTCGCCGGTGATGCCGTAGGCGAACTCGTTGAGGTGCGTCTTGCCTGCCAGCAACGCGCCGCGCTCCCGCCAAAGCCGCACGAAGGCGGCGTCGTCCTGCGGCCGAGGTTCCCCTGCCCCAAAAAAACGCGAACCGCAGGTGGTGGGCTGTGCCGCCACGTCGAACAGATCCTTCACGGAGACAGGGATGCCTCTCAACCGGGCGATGTCGCCGCCGCGCGGCTCCGTGGTGTGGCGCCCGCCCTGTGCGAGGACGTCGTCCGGATCGAAGTGTCGCCAACAATTCGAACCGCGGATCTCGGAGGCACGACGGACCGCGTCGGCCGCGACCTCCGAGGGCGACACATCGCCACGGGCGATCAGGTCGGACAGGTCGCGGATGCGCAGCGTGGTGAATTTTGGCCCGGGTTGCATTTTCTTGACCGGCTTTCGATGCGGCATCGGACACGGGACATGGACGGATCCGGTGACGCCCGCACAGCAAGACCGTTGCGATCGGGGACAGCAGGCTTGCTGCCGCGCGCTGTTCCTCCGGTCGATGATCGCAAAAAACGATCCGGTCCGATCATGGGGACGCGTCGTTTGGAATAGCGGCTGCTTGGTGGGCCCCGGATGAGTTCAACCCGGACAGACCCGAAGTCCACCGCGGCCGACCTGTCGCGCATGCGCGACCTGGCCAAGGGCACGGCGGCACATCTCGGCAAACCGACGCGGACGCCCTTCGGCTCCGACATCATCGGGACGGCCACCGGCAAGCGGCTGCTGCGCCGGCTCAATGCGGTGGCCCGGGAACACGACACGACCTCGCACGCGGAGGTGCGCGCGCTGAGGGCCGCGACGAAGAAGCTCAAGAAACTCTCGCTGAAGGGCTACACGCTCTACACGACCTGCGAGCCCTGCCCGATGTGCATGGCCGCCGCGTTGTGGGCCGGGATCGACCGCGTCGTCTACGGCGCGACCATCGACGACGCGGCCCGCCACTGTAACCAGATCTACACCTACGCGAAGGACCTCGTGAAGAAGAGCGACCTCAAGTGCGAGGTCGTCGGCCCTGTCGCCCGGGCCGAGTGCAACGCACTCTTCGAGGATCCCAGGATGCAGGCCGCCATCCGGCTGTGGAGGACGACCTCGGCCAAGAACGGAGAGACCAAGCGATGATGACACCCGGGATTATCGCAGGGCTCGCGGCCTCTCTGCCGGAAGGCCGCGTCGTGACCGATGCGGCCGAGGTCGACCGCCTCTCGAAGGATTTCTATTGGTATTCGCCGGTCCTCGAACGCCAGCTCCGCGACAAATCCGGCGAGGTGGCCGTGCAGCCGAGGTCGCTCGACGAGGTCAAAGCCGTCCTGCGCTACGCCTTCGCGCACGACATCCCCGTCACCGTGCGCGGCGCGGGCACGGGCAACTACGGCCAGTGCATCCCGGTCCGCGGCGGGATCGTGCTCGACATGGGCGGCTTCGACAAAGTCCTGGAGATCCGTCCCGACGGCACCGCCGTCTGCGAACCCGGCGCGCGCATGGGCATGATCGAGACCACCGCCCGCAAGGCCGGCTGGGAGCTCCGCTGCTATCCCTCGACCGTGCAGAAGGCCTCGATCGGCGGCTTTCTGTGCGGAGGCTCCGGCGGCATCGGCTCCATCACCCACGGCCTGATCCGCGACGGCATGGTCATCTCCATCACCCTCCTGACCATGGAGCCCGAGCCGCGCGAGGTCCATCTGACCGGTCCCGACATCTTCAAGGCGCTCCACGCGTGGGGGACGACCGGTGTTCTGGTGCGGGTGGAGTTCCATCTCGCGCCGAAGCTCGACTGGGCCCAGCTCGCGGTGAGCTTCGACACGTTCGACCAGTGTTTCTCCTTCGCCGAGGCCGTCGCGCAGAACGATTCCTTCCGCAAACGTCTCGTCACCTGCTTCGAGTGGCCGGTCCCCCGATGGTTCACGCCGTTGCTCAAGTGGATCGAACCCGGCAAGGCGCTCGTCTTCTTCGAGGTCGTCGACGACCAGCTGGAGCGCCTCGGCCGCACCGCCGTCTCGGCCGGCGGCCGGATCGTCTTCAATTCGCCCCACGCCGAGCCGCGGCGCGGCGCCCAGCTCTCCGACTACACGTGGAACCACACCACGCTCTGGGCATTGAAGGGCGATCCGACGCTCACCTATCTCCAGTGCGGATTCGACCCAAAGCGCGCCCGCGAGCAGATGCACCTGCTCAAGACGAAGTTCGGCGACGAGTTCCTCTTACACATCGAGTTCGCCCGGTCGGCGGGCGTGGTCGGTCCCGGCAGCATCCCCATCATCCGGTTCACCACCGAGGAGCGCTTGCAGGAGATCATCGACCACTGCGGCCGGATCGGCGTGGGCGTGGCCAATCCCCACATCAACCACCTCGAAGGCAGCGGCCGTTGGCGGCCCGACGACGCCAAGCTCGTCGCCAAGACCGCCCACGATCCGCGAGGCCTGCTCAATCCCGGCAAGATGATCGGCTTCAGACCCGTCACCGGATCCGGACCCCGCCCCCTATGAAGACCTGGATCCCCGACGGACGCTTCCTGCCCTACTTCACCTGGAAACAGGTCGAGGCCTTGGACAAGGACAAGTCGCTCGTCATCATCCCCACCGCCGCGATCGAGCAGCACGGCCATCATCTGCCGCTGGCCACCGACACGCTGCTCAACAACTACATCCTCGGCCACGCACTGCGGAAGCTGCCGGAGGACCTGCCCGTCTACTCCGTCGCACCGGTCTGCTACGGCAAGAGCAACGAACACATCGGTTTTCCCGGAACGCTTTCGCTGGGCCGTCACACCTTCATGGCGGTGCTGCACGACTTGGCGGAAAGCCTCCACGCGGGAGGTTTCAAGAAGATCGTGTTCTTCAACAGCCACGGCGGAAACCACTCCCTCATCGACGTCATGGCCCGCGACCTCCGGGCCGAGTTCGGCCTGCGGGTCTTCTGCCTCTTCGGCGGCGGCGGCGCCTCCGGCCTCGGCGAACAGGAGGCCAGGTACGGCTTCCACGCCGGCGAGGTGGAGACGTCGCTCCTGCTCGCGGCCACGCCGGAGCTGGTCCACACGGACCGTTACACGGTCAACTACATCGCCAAGGTCGGCGATCCCGGCGTGCTCAAGCCCGAGTTCGCCTATGCCACCTATGCTTGGCTCACCCGCGACATCGCGCCGAGCGGGGTCATGGGCGACCCGAATCCATCGACCGCCGAGAAAGGCGTCGCGTGGTGCGACGAGATGTCCACCCGCGTCGCCGCCGCCCTCACGGAGATGCACGCCTACGAGAACCTGCTGAAGCTGTGACCCGATCCGCCGCGAGACCATCGGCCGCGAAACGAAGGACGGCGCGCAAACGAGGCGCTCCGGTCTCGCGGTCTCCGCGTGTCGATTGCGGCGACGGCGTCACGGTGGAGCGCGACGTGGGATTCCGGTTGAAGGACGGCACCGTCCTCGTGTCCGACCACTACTACCCCGAGGGCGACCGACCTGCGCCGACCTTGCTCGTCCGCCAGCCCTACGGCCGCGACATCGCGACCACCGTCGTCTACGCGCATCCGGTCTGGTTCGCGCGCCACGGCTACAACGTCGTCATCCAGGACGTGCGCGGCCGGGGTGGTTCCGGCGGACGCTTCTATCCCTTCCGGCACGAGGGCAAGGACGGCGCCGAGACGATCGACTGGCTCGCCACGCGTCCGGAGTGCGACGGCCGCATCGGCATGTACGGCTTCTCCTACCAAGGGACGACCCAGCTGCTCGCCGCCGCCGAACGGCCCGAGGCGCTCCGGTGCATCGCGCCGGCCCAGACGGCGGGCGATCTTTTCAACGGCTGGTTCTACCACCACGGCGTCCTGCGGCTGGCCGGGGCCATCGGTTGGGCCACGCAGATGCTCCGCGGCGACGCGCACCATCTGGGCCTGAAGAAACCCGGCGCCGCCCTCGACGCCGCTTGGACCCACCTCGCAGCCGCCTACCAGGCCGCGCCCTACGGCGATCTGCCGCACCTGAACGCCAAGGGCCTCCCGACCTACTACCGCGATTGGGTGACCCACCATAAGCACGACGACTATTGGGCCTCGCTGGACCTCAGCCGCCGCTGGAACGACATCGCGCTGCCCGCGCTCCACGTCATCGGCTGGTACGACATGTATCTGCACGGGAGCATCGACCTCTTCGAGAACCTCGTCCGCCACGCCGGTTCGGAGTCCGCCCGCGCCAACCAGTATCTCGTGGCCGGGCCGTGGACCCACATCCCGTGGGGCAACTTCGTCGGGGAAGCCGACTTCGGACCGAAGGCCCTGCTCGACACCGACGCGCTGCTGCTGCGCTGGTTCAACCACTGGTTGAAGGACTCGGGGGAGTTCGATGCGGAACCGAAGCTCAACCTCTTCGCCATCGGTGCGGACGACTGGCACCGGCCGGAACGGTGGCCGGGGTTCTCGCCCACTCCGAAGCAGACCTGGTTCCTCCGCGGCGAGGACCGCGCGAACTCGTCCAAAGGCTCCGGCCGGCTCTCGCTCGCGGAGCCGACCACGGAGGAACCGCGCGACACCTTCGTCCACGACCCGGAGGTCCCGGTCATGGCGCCCGGCGGTCCGGCATCGATGCAGGGCTGCTTCGCCCAGAACCGCCTCGAGCTCGGCAACAACCTGCTGGTCTACACCTCGCCGGAACTGGCCGCGCCGGTCCACGTCTACGGCTCGCCGAAGGTCCGCCTGTTCGCCCGGTCGTCGCGCGACGAGACCGACTTCGTCGCCAAGCTGGTCAAGGTGGGCAAAGACGGCCGGGCATCGAACATCTGCATCGGCGCGGCGCGGTCCTCGTTCCTCTTCCCGGAAGGCACGCACAAGGCCGACACGGTGAACTGCTGGGAGTTCCCGCTGGAAGCGACCTCGTGCGTCTTCGCCGCGGGCGAACGCATCCGCATCGAGATCGCCAGCTCCGCCTTTCCCCTCTACGACCGCCATCCCGGCTCCGACATCCACCCGGCCAAGGCCGCGCCGCGGGATTGGAAGAAGGCCATGCAGCAGATCCTGCACACGCCCGACGCGCCGTCCTCCGTCGAGTTCGCCCTCGCCACCTGAGATGACCGCCCCGCTTCCAGCATCGGCCGCCGTCGAGGTCCCGGGACCGGGAACCAAGCCGTTCGTCTCCGTCGCCGCTCTGACCAAGCGCTTCAGCAACGGCGCCACCGTGCTGGACGACGTCTCGCTCGACCTCGCCCGGGGAGATTTCGTCAGCCTCATCGGCCCGTCGGGTTGCGGGAAGTCCACGCTGCTCAAGCTCGTCTCCGGCCTCAGCCCCGTCTCGGGCGGCGGCATCACCGTGGACGGCATGACGCCGGAGAACGCCCGGGAGCTGATGTCCTTCATCTTCCAGGACGCGACGCTGCTCCCGTGGCGGACGGTCATCGGCAACATCGAACTGGGCCTCGAACTGGAAGGCGGGAAGACCCGGCCCCAGCGCCGCGCCAAGGCGGTCGAGCTGCTCGGGCTGGTCGGCTTGTCCGACGTGGCGGACCACTATCCGCGCCAGCTCTCCGGCGGCATGAAGATGCGCGTCTCCATCGCCCGCGCGCTCGCCACGCGGCCGAAGCTGCTGCTGATGGACGAACCCTTCGGCGCGCTCGACGAGATGACGCGGGACCACCTGAACGAAGAGCTGCTGCGTCTGCGCGAGGAGCAGAAGTGGACCGCGCTC
>CANGMH010000102.1 GCA_947454005.1 Verrucomicrobiota bacterium | reverse complement strand
CTTCCAGGACGACGAGGTGTGCTGCGGCCGAAAAGGCCGCAGCGGCGCCGGACCACCGCACCAGCGCCGGATCCCGGCAAGCAGGTCGCCTCCGGGATCGGCGAAGAGGAGCGTTCCCACCGGACGCGGCAGGGACTTCTTGGTCCGATCGCTGGCGGATGCACGGACCGCGCACGTTCTCCGTCACGGTCCGGTGACGACGGCCGGCGCATCTTGACTTGGGGACATCGGCCCCGGACGGTGCGGGACGATCATCCTCGCATGGAAACGCCTCCCGTCATGTCCGCTGAAACTAAACCCGCCGTGCCGGGTATTCCGGGCGGCAAAATGACCGCTCCCAAGAAGAAAAGCTCCGGCTGGATCTGGTGGTTCCTGCTCGTCCTCCTGCTCCTGGCGGGCGGAGGAGGCTACGCCGGATGGCAGAAATTCCGTCCCCAACCGCTCGCGGTCCAGACCGACAAGGTCGCGCGTCGCAACCTCACCGAGATCGTCACGGCCACGGGCAAGGTGCAGCCGGTCCTCCAGGTCAAGATCAGCCCCGAGGTCTCCGGCGAGATCATCGAGCTGCCGGTGAAGGAAGGGCAGCCGGTGAAGAAAGGCGACCTGCTCGTGCGGATCAAGCCCGATTTCTACATCGCCAGCCGCAATTCCGCGCAGGCGAACTTCCAATCGGCCGAATCCGGACGGGCCACCTCCATCGCCCAGGCGGCGAAGGCGGAATCGGAGTTCAAGCGGAACAAGGAGCTGTTCGAGCGCAAGCTGGTGAGCGAATCGGTCTACGACGAATACCGCACCGCTTTCGACGTCGCCAAGGCCCAGGCCGAGAGCTCCGGACACCAGATCGAGATGGCCAAGCAGACCCTCAAGAAATCCGAGGAGGACCTGCTGAAGTGCACCATCCACAGCCCGATCGACGGCACCGTCAGCAAGCTGATCTCCGAAAAAGGCGAGCGCGTCGTCGGCACCGGCATGATGGCCGGCACGGAGATCATGACCGTGGCCGACCTCACCGAGATGGAGGCGCGCGTCGAGGTCGGCGAAGTGGACGTCGTGCTCGTGCAGCTCGGCCATCGGGTCCGGCTGGAGGTCGACTCCTTCCGCGACCGCAAGTTCGCCGGCGTCGTCACCCAGATCGCCAACTCCGCGAAGACCACCGGCCTGAACACGCAGCAGGAAGCGACCAAGTTCGAGGTGCGGATCCGCATCGCGGACAAGGCCCGTTTCCTCCCCGGCATGAGCGCCACCGCCGAGGTCGAGACCCGCTACCGCACCAACGTGCTGACGGTGCCCATCCAAGCGGTGACGACGCGCCTGCCGAAGGGCGCCAAGAAGGACGACGCGAAGCCCTCGATGGCCAAGGGCGAGGACAAGGACCTGGAGCAGGAGCTCGCCGACCTGAACAAGAAGAAGGACAAGTCCGGCCCGAAGCCGATCGACGTGGTCTTCGCCGTCGAAGCCGGCAAGGCCAAGATGCTGCCGGTCAAGCGGGGCATCAGCGACGAGTCCTACTACGAGATCCTGGAGGGACTCACCGAGGGACAGGAGATCGTGACCGGCAGCTACAAGGCGATCGCGCGCGAGCTCGAGGACGAGAAGCCGGCCCGCGTGGACAACACCAAGAAGAACGCGAAACGGGACGAGAAGAAGTGAGATGATTCTCCGTGCCGCACGCCCCGTCCCACGCATCCTGCCCCGAGAGATCCGGTCGGTCCCGGGCAGGGCGGCACGTGGCGGGTGATGCGCGACGCGCGGTCCGCGAGATTTCCGCCATGCCCCTCATCCAGATCCATGACCTGACCCGGCGCTACGTGATGGGCACCGAGACCGTCCACGCGCTGCGCGGCGTCACGCTGACCATCGAGCGGGGCGAGTACATCGCCATCATGGGCCCGTCGGGTTCGGGCAAATCCACGCTCATGAACCTGCTCGGCTGCCTCGATTCGCCGACCAGCGGCTACTACGAGCTGAACGGGGTGAACGTCGCCCACATGGACGACAACGACCTCGCGGAGGTCCGCAACCGGGAGATCGGCTTCGTCTTCCAGAGCTTCAACCTGCTGCCGCGGTCCGATTCGCTGCACAACGTCGAGCTGCCGCTGATCTACGCCGGCATCCCGTCGGCCGAGCGGCGCGAGCAGGCGGTCCGGGCGCTCACCAACGTCGGTCTCGGCGAGCGCATGCACCACAGGCCGAACGAGCTCTCCGGCGGCCAGCGGCAGCGCGTCGCGGTCGCCCGCGCCCTGGTGAACGACCCCAGCATCGTCCTGGCCGACGAACCGACGGGCAACCTCGACTCGCGGACCGGCGAGGAGATCCTCGGTCTCTTCGAGGCGCTTTCGCGCAAGGGCAACACCATCATCGTCGTCACCCACGAGGAGGACGTCGCCCAGCACGCCCGGCGGATCATCCGCATCCGCGACGGCCTGATCGCGGCGGACGAGGTGAACCCGAACCCGCGCGCGGCCATGAAGTTCGCGGCCGGCGGCACCAGCATGGTCGCGGCATGACCCTCTTCTCCGAAGCCAAGGAATCGGCGTTCATCGCCTGGACCGCGCTCCGGGCGAACAAGCTCCGCGCCGGGCTCACCACGCTCGGCATCGTGATCGGCATCGTCTCCGTCACGTTGATGGGCACCGCGATCACCGGCCTGAACGACGCGTTCCGCAAGAGCGTCGGGAACATCGGCGCCGACACCTTGTACATCCAGCGGTTCTCCTGGATGACGAGCGAGACGGATTGGCGGCTGTCGCGCAACCGCAAGGAGCTCACCCTGCAGAACGTCCGCGACCTCGACCGGTTGGTCACGCTGTGCTCCGCCGTCAGCGTCGATTCCGGCGGCAACGGCACGGTCTCCTTCGGCCGCCGCCAGGCCCGCGGCGTGTACGTGGCCGGCAACGACGAGAACAGCCTCACCGTGCGCGGCCTCTCGCTGTCGCAAGGACGGTGGCTCACCGCGGGGGACGTCCAATCGGGACGTCCGGTGTGCGTGCTCGGGAGCTATCTGGCCGACCGCTTCTTCCCCGGCCGCGAGGCCGTCGGCGGCAAGGTGAAGCTCAACGACATGCGCCTCGAGGTGGTCGGCGTGCTGGACAAGCAAGGCAGCGCCTTCGGCAACGACCTCGACAACCAGATCGTCATCCCCATCACGCGGTTCAGCCAGGATTTCAGCCGCTGGCCGGACCTCACCATCACCGCCAAGGTAAGGGACCTCTCCCAGGTCGACGACGCCCGCGAGGAGCTGCGGGGCATCATGCGGAAGCTCCGCCGCGTCCCTCCGGACATGCAGGACGACTTCGCCATCAACTCCCAGGAGGCGATCGTGGCCTTCTTCAACGCCGTCGGCGGCACCATCGCCGCCGTCGGGTTGTTCATCAGCGGCCTGTCGCTGTTCGTCGGAGGCATCGGCATCATGAACATCATGTTCGTGAGCGTGGCCGAGCGGACCAAGGAGATCGGCATCCGCAAGGCCATCGGCGCGAAACGCCGGACCATCCTCGTCCAGTTCCTCGTCGAGGCCGCCACCATCACGCTCGGCGCGGGCATCCTCGGCATCCTCGTCGCGTGGCCGCTGACACTGGTGGTCGACAAGTTCCTGGCGGCCTCGATGCCCTGGTGGCTCGTGGCGGTGGCGCTGCTGGTGTCGGTGCTGACCGGCGTGGTGAGCGGGTTCCTGCCGGCGTGGCGGGCCGCGCGGATGGATCCGGTGGACGCCTTGAGGGCCGATTGAGGATGAACAGCGCGTCCACCAGATCTCTGGCAACCCACGGCCCCGGTCGGCCCGGGTCGACGGCTACCGCGTCTTGGCCGGGACCCGCCCCATCCCCATGAAGCGCCTCAACCTCTTCTCCGAGCTGCGCGAGGCCTTGGCCATGGCGATCAACGCCATCGCCGCGCACAAGCTCCGCTCGTCGCTGACGCTGCTCGGCATCCTCATCGGCGTGTTCAGCATCATCGTGGTGATGACCGCCATCCGCGCGCTCCAGGGGAACATCGAGAGCAACATGCAACAGCTGGGCAGCGACAGCTTCCTCATGCAGCGGTTCCCGGCCATACGGGTGGACGACGACTCGGAATCGATGGACAAGTACTTCCGGAGGAAACGCTTCTACTACCCCGACGCGGCGTTCATCCGGGAACGGGCGACCTTGGCCAAGAACGTGGGCGTCAGCGCGGACGTCGATGTCGGCGAGGTCGCGTCACGTTTCCGGAAGACCAACCCGAGCATCTCCTACCGCGGCATGAGCCCCGAGGCGTTCGAGACCCTGAACTATTCCGTCGCCGAAGGGCGTCCGTTCGTGGAGAGCGACACGTCCGGGTCGCGCAACGTCGCGGTGCTGGGCGCGGACGTGGCCAAGAAGCTGTTCCCGTTCGGGTCGCCGCTGGGCGAGTGGGTCCAGTTCAAGGGCGTGAAGTACACGGTCGTCGGCGTGCTCGAGCCCAAGGGCAGCATGTTCGGCCGGAGCCAGGACGAGTTCATGGTCGTGCCCATCACCACGGTGCTGAACCGCTACGGCCGCGAGACCTCGCTCCGGATCCAGGTCCAGGCCCACAGCCAATCGGTCTACTTGGACACGGTGGAGCAGGTCCGCGGCATCTTGCGGGCATTGCGCAAGGTGCCGCCCGGCGAGGAGGACGACTTCGAGATCATCTCCAACGATTCGTTGATCAAGCAGTTCCGCACCATCACCCTGGCCGTCCGCGCCGGCGCCGGGGTCATCGCCAGCATCGCGCTCGTCGCCGCTGGCATCGGCATCATGAACATCATGCTGGTGAGCGTGACCGAGCGGACCAAGGAGATCGGCATCCGCCGCGCCATCGGGGCCAAGAAGAGGAACATCATGACGCAGTTCATCCTCGAGGCGGTCGTGCTCAGCGAGATCGGCGGGATGATCGGGATCGTGCTCGGCATCGTGGCGGGCAACCTCGCCGCCGCGGCGCTCAACACGCCGCCGGTGTTCCCGTGGGATTGGGCCCTCATCGGTCTCGCCGTCTGCTCGGTCGTCGGCATCGCTTTCGGCACCTATCCGGCCTGGAAAGCGGCCAACCTCGACCCCATCGAGTCGCTTCGCTACGAGTGACGGACCGCGCGGAGCGGGCGGCATCGGTCCGCCTGCGGAGCTCCCAGCGGCGACCGGTTCCGGACAGCTCGCGTCCGTTGCCCCGTCGGTCATGGGCATCGCACCCGGAAAGTTTCCCTGTCGCGGCCCTGTCCCGTCGCTAGGTTCGCCCGCGAGTCCCGTCACTTCCCCGAAATGAAGCTCAAGCTGCTGATCCCGTTCCTGCTGCTGCTGTGGTCCGGGCCTCTTCTCCGGGCGGACCGGCAGGCCGCGGTCTTCCTGGAGCTGGAAGGCCCGTCGGTCGCCGAGCTCGACCTCGCCGCCGCCGAGCGCACCGGCGCCCGACCCGCGGTGGTGCCGACGCCGTCGTCCGACCGCCTCGCCGCGATCCGCCTCCAGCAGGCGGCGCTGGAGCCTCTGCTCGTCCCGCTGGAGGCGAAGGTCACCGGGCGCTTCGGCGTCTTGGTGAACGCGATCCGCGTCCGCGTGCCGGAATCGAGGATCCCGGCGCTACGGACGTTGCCCGGCGTCGTCCGCGTCCAACGCGTGCACCGGTACAAGCCGGACCTCGAATCGAGCGTGCCATGGATCGGTGTGCCGGCGGCGTGGTCCGGGGCCGTGGGCGGCCTCGCCGGCGCCGGCGTCCGCATCGGGATCATCGATTCCGGCATCGATTACCATCACGCCGACTTCGGCGGCCGCGGCCGCGCCGCGGACCATGAGAACGACGACCCGAAGGTGATCGAGCCCGGCTCGTTCCCGACGTCGAAGGTCGTCGGCGGCACGGATTTCGTGGGAGACGACTACGACGCGAGCGACATCGCGAAGGACACGCCGGTCCCCGATCCGGATCCGTTGGACCCGAAGGAGCACGGCCACGGCACGCACGTCGCGGGCATCGCGGCGGGCCTGGGCGTGTTGGCCGACGGCAGCACCTACACCGGCGCGCACAGCGGCAAGGTCGATTTCAGCCGGTTCAAGATCGGGCCCGGGGTCGCGCCCGACGCGAAGCTGTATGCGCTGAAGGTCTTCGGCCGTTCCGGCTCCACCGAGGCCGTGACCGACGCGCTCGACTGGGCGGCCGACCCCGACGGCGACGGCCGGACCACCGACCATCTCGACGTGGTGAACCTCTCCCTGGGCGGCGATTTCTCGCCCTACGACGCGACCGACGTCGAGCTCAAGGCGGTCGACCGCTTGGCGCGTCTCGGCTGCGTCGTCGTCGTCTCCGCCGGGAACGCGGGCGACACCCACTACATCCTCGGCAGCCCCGGGGTCGCTCCTCGCGCCATCACGGTCGCCAACTCGATCGACAACGGCACGACCACCTTGGAACTGCGGTTGCTCTCCCCGGCCTCGATCGCGACCAACTACCCCGCGGTCGAAGGCGCGGCCACCGTCACCGCACCGCTCGCCGAGATCGGGCCCAGGACGGCGCAGGTCGTGGCCACGTCGCCGGCCGACGCCTGCGAGCCGCTCTCCAACACCGCCGCGCTCAAGGGCAAGATCGCCCTGATCGACCGCGGCGATTGCCTGTTCGCCGACAAGATCGCCAAGGCCCAGGCCGCGGGTGCCATCGGCGTCATCATGGTCAACAACCAGGACGGACCGCCGATCCCGATGGGGGGCAAGGCCGCCGACCCGGTCACCATCCCCGGCGTGATGATCTCGAAGGCCGACGGGGCCTTGCTGCGCGCCCATCTGATCGACGGCGTCACAGCCACGCTTTCCAGCGCCATCGTCTCCGTCCATCCGGAGCTGGCCGACCAGATCGAGGAGAGCAGCTCCCGCGGCCCCACCTATCCTGACAACCGGTTGAAGCCCGACATCGCCGCGCCCGGCGCGTCGATCCGGTCGGCGGAGGCCGGCGGCGGTTCCTCCGGCGTGGTGTACAGCGGGACGTCGATGTCGGCACCGCACGTCTCCGGGGCAGCGGCGCTGCTGAAGCAGGCGCATCCGACCTGGCCGGTCGACGATATCAAGGCCGCGTTGATGGGCACGACGGTCGTCATCCACGACGCCGACGGACATCCGTATCCAAAGTCCCGCGCCGGCGCCGGGCGGATCCAGGTGGACGCCGCGGCGGCGACCGCGGTGGTGGCCAAGGCGGACAACTCGCTGGGCGAGGTCTCCATCTCGTTCGGTCTCCACGAGTTGTCGGGACCGCTCTCGCTCAACCGTTCGGTGCGGGTGGTCAACCACGGCGGTTCGCCGGTCACGTTGGACCTGACCGTGGCGATCTCCGTCGCGGAGCCGGGCATCACGCTCACGCCATCGGTTCCGACCCTGACCGTCCCGGCGAACGGCGCGGCGAGCGTCGTTTTCCGGCTCGATGCGGATCCCTCGAAGTTCGTCCGCACCCGCGACCTCACGGCGGTCGCCGATATCGGCGGCGTTCCACGTCCCCAGTTGCCGGAATCGAGCGGCGACATCTGGCTGCGCGGAGGAGGCACATCGCTGCACGTCCCGTGGCACATCGTCGCCCGGGCCGCGTCGCAGAGGGCCGTGACCGCGACCCGCGTCGGTCTTCCGGCAGGCCCGACCGGCACGCTCACCTTGCCCAGCCGCGGTCCCAGCGCGCACTCCGCACCGCTCGTCGCGGCGTTCCAACTGGGCCTCGCCAAGACACCGGTGGCCTTCACCCAGGTCGGCGCCTCGACCGATGTGCTCGCCATCGGCGCCGCCAGCGACGTCGCGACCGCGGGCACGATGGAGTCCGCCACGCTCTATTTCGGCATCGCCACCGCCGGGCATTGGTCGACGCCGAACCGCGCGGCGAACGACTTCGACGTGGAGATCGACCTCGACGGCGACAACATGGCGGACTTCACGCTCATCAACGGCAACACCGGCACGTTCGGCGTCGGCGACGTCGATTCCTACGACGACTCGACCGATGCGCTGGAGACCGTCGTCCGCGACGAGGCCACCGGCCGCCTCGTCGGGAGCCGCCCGCTCGACCTGTTCGGCGCGGGGCCGCACGACGCGGCGCTGTTCGCGAACGGCGTGATGGTCCACTCCGCCGCGGCCTCCGATATCGGGCTCTCGGCGACGCGGACGCGCTTCCGCTATCGGGTGCTCACCCGCGGGGAGTTCGACGACACGACGGATTGGGTGGCCTTCGACGCCGCCAAGCCGGCCATCGACACGACCTCGGCCGGGATCGACCGCACGCCGTACTTCGACGAGGCGTCGGGCGTGACCATCGGTTTCGACCGCGCCAACGCCGAGTCGGGAGGCTTCACCGACGCGGTTCCGCCCCGGGCCCTGTTGATCCACGTCCACAACCTGAGCGGCAAGCACGCGGACGTCGTCCGCCTCGACCTCTCGACATCCGACGTGGACGCCGACGGCATGGACGACGGATGGGAGCTGGCGCACTTCGGCGACCTGTCCCACACCGGCGCGGAGGACTCCGACGGCGACGGGGCGACCGACCGGCAGGAATTCCTCGCCGGCGGAGATCCGCTCGATCCGACCAAGGCGTTCCGGTTGTCGGCGCAACCCGCCGTTTCGTCGGGCGGCACGACCCGCCTCCGCTGGGCCAGCACGGCCGGCCGCACCTACGCCGTCGAACGGGCCGAACGGTTGCCGGGGCCGTTCACGACCGTGCACTCAGGAATCCGGGCCACGCCGCCGCAGAACGAATCCGACGACCTCGCGCCGACCGGCGACGCAACCGTCTTCTACCGCATCCGGGTCGAGTGAAACCGGCACTTCGGAGCGGTCTCCGACCGGACCGCCTCCAAGAGCGGGCGACCTCGCCGGGCCTCTGCACCGGAAAACCGTTGCGAAGGCCGATGAAGCGGTCTGGATTGGGAAACATGCTTCTGTTCCGCGAGCGGATCCCGGCCGATTGGCTGCCCAAGGTGAAGGCGAACCTTCCGGCCGTGCTGGTGGACCATGCCCATCTGGAGCGCAAGGCGGCGACGACCGCCCTGAACCTCGAGAAGTTCCGCCAGCTCTTCGGCCAGGTGCATGAGCTGAACGCCATCGCCATCGAGGAGCTGCAGCACTTCGAGCTGGTGCTCCAGCTGCTCCATCGCCGGGGCATCCCGTTCACCGAACCGCGTCCGAGCGCCTGGATCAAAGGCCTGATGAGGGCCGTGCGCGGAGGGATCCAAGGCCAGGTGATCGACCACCTCATCTGCTGCGCGCTGATCGAGGCGCGGAGCTGCGAGAAGTTCCAGGTGCTCGGCGAAGCGCTCGAAGATGACGACCCGGAGCTGGCGGCGTTCTACCGCAGCTTGGTCGAATCGGAAGGGAACCATTACGCGACCTACCTGATCATGGCGCGCCACATCGACCTGGAGGAGACCGAACGCCGCTTGGATCGGTTCCTCGACCTCGACGCCGAGCTCATGCGCCAGCCCAACCCGGAACCGATCCTGCACTGAGGCGCCGGCCCGGAGCCTGGACGAGGCGACTGGAAGCGGTCTCCACGTTGGACACCGACTGCTCCGGCCTTCAACGGCACGGTCGCGGATCGCGCGGAAAAACAACCTTCGCGAGGATCACCAGAGGAACGAGCGCTGCTCGGCGATCTCCGTGTCGCCGTCGAGCAAGGTCGCGCGCCAGGCCTGCACGTTCCCGGCTTTGCGGTAGTCCTCGGTATCGAGCGCGAGCGCCGTCCAACCGCCGGACTTCGCCGGAAGCGGGGTCTCCAGCACGATGGGCGCGACACCGGCGCGTTCCGAGGTGCGGAGCTGGAGCCGGAGGCGGAGCGTCTTCGAAGCGGCGCCGCGGGCCTTCCAATGGATGTCGTAGCGGATGCCGCCGACGCGCTCCGGATGCTTGCGGAGCTCGGCCTGGTAGGCGTCGCGCTCGAACAAGCTCGGCGACAGCGAATGCCGCCCGGCCTTGTCCAGCAGATGCGGCAGGACTTTGACGACCTTGCCCTCGGCCGCGGCCATGAGCCGGACGGCGAAAAGAGCGGACAAGAGGACCAGCGAAATCCGGGACATGGTTCAGAATCCACGCGACGGCAGCGGCAGGATGCCGGGCTGCGGTTTCATGAGGGGAGCGGACGACCGGGTCGGTGAGAACTGGCCCGGGGCCGGGTTCAACAGGCCGGAGCCGAGCGACGGAAGGGGCGAGGCGGAAGGGGAGCCGAAGGTCTTCTGGGCCGATATCGGGTTCGCGACCGGAGCGGCGGAGGCCGATGACGGGGTGTTCTCGAGGATGGCTTGGAACTGCTGGGCCCGCGTGGCGCGGGGCGCACCGAACTCGCCGTAGGGGTTCGCACCGGGACTGGCATTGGGGCTCGCGCGGCCGGGACCCGAGGTCGCCGCTCCGGCGGGCGCGCCGATCATCTGGTCGACGCGGTCGGCGGACGCGGAGCGGCGGAAGCCGTCCGGATCCGTGTTCGAGGGCGCGTTGAGGAAGCCCGTCGGCACCTCGGCGGATGCCGGAGATTGGAACACGCTGGACGGATCGCTGAAGATGGCCCGGCCGAAACCGCCGGCCGACGGCGTGGATCCGGGACCGCCGTCCTTCACGGACGCTTCGCTTTTCCCGTAACGCGATCCCGGACGGTCGTCGACCATCTCCAGGTCGTCGTCCGGCGAACCTTTGCGACCTCCCGGCTGCCCTTGCTGTTTCCGGGTCGGATCTTGTCTGCGGCCGCGGTCGAGGTCTTCTTCCGCCTGGAGCTGCTTCTCGAACTCCGTCCTAGGACGGTCCGATCGCGGCTCGCCCTTGCCCTTGTCGTCCGCGCCGTCCTTGTCCTTGCGCTCGGAGGCCTTCTCCTGGGCGGTGGCCATCCAGTTGCGCTTCTTGTCCTGCGCCTCCATTAGTCCACGTTTCGTCTTGGCATCGAGCTTCGTGGATTCTTGGCCGCTTCCCGACGGCGGCAGGTCGAATCCCGGCAGCTCCGACTTGGGCCGCGGACCGAAAAGCCGGTCGAGCTCCGATCCCGTCTCCGAGGGCTTGAGCGGCGCGAGCGAGGATTCGTTCTTCTCCGTCGGCGCGACGATGTTGGCGCGGACGGCCTTGTCCGCGAGGGCCGGCGTGAGCGCGACGAGTCCGGCCATGGCCAGCACGGCCGGCGTGCGCGCGCCGCGGAGAGAGCCGATGGTCCAGTGCATGTGTCCTCGTTAGCGGAGCGGGAGGGCTTCGTCAAAGACGCGTTCAGCCCAACCGTGCCATGAGCGTCCGCGCGACCTCGATGAAGGCCCGGCCCGCCGGGCTGTCCGGGGCGGAGACGACGACCGGCACGCCCGCGTCGCCGCCTTCGCGGATGGCCGTGAAGAGCGGCACCTCGCCGAGGAACGGCAGGCCCTTGCGCGCCGCTTCCGCCTTGCCGCCGCCGTGTCCGAAGATCTCGACGCGCGAGCCGTCGGGCGCGGTGAAGTAGCTCATGTTCTCGACGAGCCCGAGGATCGGGACGTCCACCTTCTCGAACATCGCGACGCCCTTGCGCACGACGCCGAGCGACGCCTCCTGCGGCGTGGTGACGATGACGCCGCCGTCGAGCGGCACGGTCTGGCAGAGCGATAGCTGCGCATCGCCGGTGCCGGGAGGCAGGTCCACGAGCAAGAAATCAAGCGTGCCCCAGTCGACCTGATGGATGAACTGCTGGATGGTCTTCTGGATCATCGGCCCGCGCCAGATCACCGGTTGGTCGTCGCCGATGAGGAACCCCATGCTCATGAGCTTCACGCCGTGGGCGACGGGGGGATGAGCTTCTCCTCCGCTGTCAGGCCGGGGCGTTCGTTCAGGCCCATCATCAGCGGGATGCTCGGGCAGTAAATGTCACAGTCCAGCAGGCCGACCCTGGCCCCGAGGTGCTGCAGCGCGCAGGCGAGATTCACCGAGCAGGTGGACTTGCCG
>CANGMH010000101.1 GCA_947454005.1 Verrucomicrobiota bacterium | reverse complement strand
TGAGCGTCCGCTCGATCTGCGCGGGGTCGAGGCCGGCCGAGACCACGATGTCGCCGGCGTCGGCCCACAGGCTCAGCGAGCTCTGGATGTTGTAGGTGAGCCCGTTCTCCTCGCGGACCTTCTGGAACAGCCGGGAGCTCATGTTCTCGCCGAGCAGCACGTTGAGCAGGCGCAACGCGTACCGTCGCTCGTCGTGGCGCGAACCGGTGCGGAGCGCGAGGCTGAGGTTCGCCTGCTCGGTGCGGCGGCAGGCGGAGACGATCCGCGGCGCCGTGGCGAGGGGCGGCGCCGGCACGTGTCCCTGTCGATCGCCGGTGCGGAAGGCCTTGGCGCGCTTGGAGACGAGCCTGACCAATCCGTCGTGGTCCACGTCGCCGGCCGCGGCGATGACGGTGGCGCCGGTGACGTAGTGGGTCGCGAGGTATCCGACGAGATCCGCCCGGCGCATCGCGTCGAGGGTCTTGGTCGTGCCGATGACCGGACGGCCGAGGGGATGCGCGGGGAACTGCGCCGCGTTCAGCAGGTCGTGCACGTGCTCCGCCGGTTGGTCGCGGTACATCGCGAGCTCCTCCTTGATGACGTCGCGTTCCTTGCCGATCTCCGCCGGCGCGAAGGCGGAGCCGAGGAACATGTCCAGCAGCACGTCGAGCAGCTCCGGCATGCGCGACGCCTGCGCGCGGCTGTAGAAGCAGGTGTGCTCCTCGTCGGTGAAGGCGTTGAGGTAGCCGCCGATGCCCTCCACCGCCTGAGAGATCTGCGCCGCGGTGCGGCGGCCCGTGCCCTTGAAGAGCAGGTGCTCGATGAAGTGGGAGATGCCGTTGAGCGGCGCGGGCTCGTGGCGTCCGCCCGCGCCCACCCAGATGCCGAGCGAGACGCTGGCCATGTGCGGGAGGGCGGCGGTGAGGACGGTCAGGCCGTCGGGCAGTCGGGTCGATCGGTACACGGTGGGGATCAGAGGGCGAGGATGGGTCGGGTGCCGGTCGGTGGGTCCGCCTGCGGGACCCTCACGGGGTCCTGGCGAACCGGACGGGCCGGAGGTTCAGCGGAACGCCGAGGGCACTTGTTCGGGGACGCCGACGGTCCGGCGGTAATCGACGATCCATTTCACCGCCTCGGCCGGATCATCGGTGACGCGGAGCAGGTCGAGGTCGCCGGGCGAGATCAGGCCGGCCGGCTCGAGCGTGGAGGAGATCCAGTCGAACATGCCGCGCCAATGGTTCTTGCCGAAGAGGATGATCGGGAAGGCCGGGAGGCGCTGCGTCTGCACCAGCGTGACGACCTCGAACAACTCGTCCAGCGTGCCGAAGCCGCCTGGCATGTAGACGAATCCCATGCTGTATTTCACGAGGCAGACCTTCCGTGTGAAGAAGTAGTGGAAGTTGATGGAGATGTCGGCGTGGCGGTTGCCCTTCTGCTCGAAGGGCAGCTCGATGTTGAGGCCCACGCTGGGGACCTTCTTCGGCTTGGCGCCGCCGCGGTTGGCCGCCTCCATGATGCCCGGACCGCCGCCGGTCACGATCGAGATGCCTTCCTTGGCCAATCCTTCACCGATGGCGACGGCGGCCTTGTAGTAGACGTCCTCGGGCTTGGTCCGGGCCGAACCGAAGATGGTCACCGCCGGCCCGAGGCGCGACAAGGTGTCGAACGATTCGACGAACTCCGCCATGATCTTGAAGACGCGCCACGGGTCCTCGGACATGCGCGACGCTTGTGTCTCAGGCATGCCGCGAAGGTCGGGCAACGGTCCCCGCGGCGCAACCCCGGCGCGCGCCGGGGCGACGGGGAAACGGTCGGATGCCGGCCGCCGCGATGGGGTGCGGACCGATGCCAGCCCCTTCTTCGCTGCTTGTGCGGGCCGGAGATCCTGAGGATCGTCGGTCCGTCCGGCTGCCTTCCGCGTCCGCGCGGATCCACACGATGCAAACTCTCTCCCTCTACGAGCGGCTCGGCGGACGTCCGGCGCTGGATACCCTGGTGGCCGCGTTCTACGGCGACGCGCAGAACGATCCGGTGCTCGGGCCGGTGTTCGGCGAGCACGTCCACGACTGGACGTCGCATCTCGCCACCGTCGCCGACTTCTGGAGCACCCAGACCGGCGGTCCGCCGTTGTACCGCGGCGGCATGGGACGGCACATCCGACTCGGGCTACGGCCGGAGCATTTCGCCGCTTGGCTCGCGCTGTGGGAGAAGACCGCGCGACGTCTCTTCGCCGCCGATCTTGCCGACGAGCTGATGGTCATCGCCCGCTTCATCGCGGGACGGCTCGAAGAGATGGCCGCCGGAGTGCCGGCGTTGCGCGTCGGATGACGCCGGATCGAAAAGGTTGAAGGGCGTGGCCGCCGGGCGAAGAGTCGCAGCGATGAGACCGGCCCGCTTCCTTGCTCTCCTGATCGGCATCGTTTCCGTCTCCGCGCTGGACGCCGCTCCGCCGGGTCCGTCCGCCGCTCTGGTCAAGGCCAAGGTCGATGCGGAGTATCCTTCGCTCTTCGGCATCTACACCAACCTGCACGCGCATCCGGAGCTCTCCTTCATGGAGGTGAAGACCGCGGCGCTCGTCGCCGGCGAGCTTCGCGCGCTCGGATTCACGGTCACGGAGAAGGTCGGCAACACGGGTGTCGTCGGCGTGCTCACCAACGGCGTCGGTCCAACGGTGCTCGTCCGGGCGGACATGGACGGCCTGCCCATCAAGGAGAACTCGGGCGTCGCCTACGCCAGCACCGACATCGTGAAGGACATGTCCGGGAAAGAGCAGCCGGCCATGCACGGGTGCGCGCACGACACGCACGTGACCGGCCTGATCGGCACGGCGCGCACGTTGGCATCGATGAAGGACCGGTGGAGCGGCACGCTTGTGCTCGTGGCCCAACCCGCCGAGGAAATCAGCGCCGGAGCCCGGGCCATGTTGACCGACGGCCTTTACACGCGTTTCCCGAAGCCGGACTACGCCCTCGCGTTGCACACGCACTCCATGCTGCCGGCCGGCGTCATCGGTCACGGCGAAGGGCCGTTCCTCGCCAGCGTGAACTCGGTGGATATCCAGGTGCGCGGTGTCGGTGGTCACGGCTCCGCGCCGCACACGACCAAGGACCCCGTCGTGCTCGCCGCGCAGATCGTGCTCGCGCTCCAGACCATCGTGAGCCGTGAGCTCAAGCCCGGCACCGCCGCCGTCGTCACCGTGGGCACCATCCACGGCGGGTTGAAACGAAACATCATCTCGGACGAGGTGAAGATGGAGCTCACCCTCCGCGCCTTCGACGACAAGGTCATGGCCCAGTTGGCCGCTTCCATCCGGCGCATCTGCGCCGGTCTCGCCCAAGCCGCCGGGGTCCCTGACGACCGCCTGCCCATCGTCACTCTCATGCCGGAATCGACCCCCGTGACGAGCAACGACCCCGTCTTCGCCCGCCGCCTCGCCGGCACGTTCACGGAGTGGCTCGGCTCCGACCGGGTGCGGCTGTCGGCCCCGATCACCGGCGGCGAAGATTTCTCCGAGTTCAGCCGGCAGGGCGTCCCGGCCTGCATCTGGTGGGTCGGGGCCACGGATCCGGCGCGCATCGCCGAGAGCGAGCGCACGGGCGTGCCGGTCCCGTCCAACCACTCCGCCACGTTCGCTCCGGTCCCGGAGCCCACGATCAAGGCGTGCGTCACCTCGATGGCCGCGGCGGTGCTCGAGCTGATGGGTGGGAGAGTAAGCCAGTAGGCGAGTAGGGGAAGCGGCCGGTCCGACGACTCTGGCTTACTGGCTCACTCGCTCACTGGCTTTCCCTTCCAGAGGCAGAGCTCCTTCCGTCGACTACCGCAAAGCTGGCGGGCACGCATCGAGTCTTCGCTCGCTCCCGTTTTCCCCGTGGCCACCGGGCGGGACGCGCTGTTCACTCCGGGCGTGAACTCCTTCCGACGACAGATCGCTCTCTTCGCGGGCCTCATCCCGATGTTGTCGGGAATCTTCGCGGTGGTCGCTGCGGATGCCACCGGACCGAGGCAGGGCGCGGCGTTGCTGAAGACCGATGTGATGGGCGTGTTCGCGCATCCGGACGACGAGACCGGGGCAGCGGCGTTGCTCGCCACCTACGCGCTGGGCAAGGGTGCGACGGTCGCCAACGTCTACTGCACGCGGGGCGAAGGCGGCGGCAACATGGTGGGCACGCAGGCCGGGCCGGCGTTGGGGATCCTGCGCGAGGCGGAACTGCGGGACTGCCTCGCCAAGCTGGGCGTGCGCCACTGCTACTTCCTCGGCCAGGCCGATTTCGCTTACACGGAGAGCCTGTCGGTCACGCTGGAGAAGTGGGGCCACGAGCAGACGCTGCGCAGCTTGGTGCGGCTCTTCCGCGCGTTGCGGCCCGAGGTCGTCGTCACGATGAACCCGGCGCCGACCGCCGGGCAGCACGGCAACCACCAGGCGGCGGGACTGCTGGCGATCGAGGCCTTTGACCTCGCGGCGGATGCGAAGGTCTTCCCGGAGCAGATGTCGGACGAAGGACTGCGGCCTTGGCAGGCGCGGAAGCTCTATTTCGGTGGACCGGCCGGGACCGGCGCGACCATCGCCGTGGACCGGCCGCTGCCCGACGGCCGCACGCCGGCGCAGGTCGCGGGCGAGGCGTTGGCCAACCACCGGTCGCAGGCGTTCGGGAACTTCGGCAACTCGCCGTGGCTCCGCCGTCCGCAGAACCTGGCGCTGGTGAAGAGCGTCGTCCCCTTCGCGACCGACGAGACCGATCTCATGCGCGGCCTGCCCGTCGCGGACCCGGTGCCGCCGCGCGTGCTCGCGCCGGGCGACGGCGTCGCCGAGAGCGGGTTCCAGCTGGCCTTCGTGCCGCGTCCCGCGGTCGAGCGCTACCGCCGGTGGGTGAAGGAGCAGCGGATCGAGCATGCGGCATCGGAGTTCGCGGCGGACGTGCCGGTCGTGTCCGGTGAGGTGAACGACGTCTTTCTTCGCACCTTCAACCCGACGGCCGACGGCGTGAACACGGTGGTGGACTTCACGCCGCCGCCGGGCTGGAAGCTCAACTTCGAACACGTGAACGTGCGCTTCTCCCCGGCCGCCGAGAACCGGATGCGCGTGCTGGTCACGCCGCCGGAGGGCTTCCCCGCCGATGCCGAGCTGACCGCGACGACGACCATCGCCGGAACCGTCCTGAAGACCACGACGCGGTTGCATCCGGTGCCGTCGCTGCGCGTCCGGCACGTCGCCGAGGCGCTCGCGGTCGGCGCGGACGACGCGGCTGCGGCGTGGGCCGCGCTGCCGGTCCACGCCATCCCGCACACGCGGACGTGGCAGGGGACGGTCGCGGACGCAGCGGATTGCAGCGGCGGGTTCCGCATCGCGCACGACGGGGCGACGCTCTTCGTCGAGGTGCGCGTGCATGACGACGTGGTGGTGGGCAACATCGCGCCGGACGACATCAAGGGCCACTGGCGCAGCGATTCCGTGGAACTGTGCATCGATCCTGAGGTCGGGGCGGAGCACACGCTCGGCTGCTACAAGCTCGGCATCTTCCCGTTCGATTCCACCGGCAAGGTCCGCGCCGCGCGCGACGCGGACGCGAACGCGGGACCGGTCGAGGTGACCGCGCCGGGGACGAAGCTCGCCTCGTGGCGGACGGCGGACGGCTATGCCATCCGCGTCTCGGTGCCGTTCTCCGAGCTCGGCCTCAAGCCGTCGAAGGAAGCGGCCCGCTTCGGGCTGAACGTGCTCATCTACGACGGCGACAAGGCCGGTGCAGCGCCGGGCGAGAACATCAACAAGTCGCGTCTCGCGTGGGCTCCGCGGTCGGGCGTGCAGGGACGGCCCGAGGACTGGGGCCGCGCGGACCTCGAATAGCGACGACGTCGTTCCGCGCGCCTCCGCCGGATCAACCGCCGATGCAGCTCATCGTCCGCGCCGGCTGGACGAAATCGGCCTTGCCGATGCGATGGCCGGCTTCCTTGTGGGCGACGAGCCCGACGAGCTCGGCCGCGATGTCGTCGTCGGTGGCGTCGCCGCGGAGGAGCGGCTTGAGGTCGTGTTCCTCGACGCTGAAGAGGCAGGTGCGGAGCTTGCCGTCGGCGGTGAGCCGGAGCCGGTTGCAGTGGCCGCAGAACGGCTCGGTGACCGGCGCGATGATGCCGACCTCGCCGCGTCCGTCGGCGAAGGCCCAGCGGCGCGCGGTCTCGGCGGGATTGCCGGACTGGTCGACCGGCACGAGGTCGAAGCGCGTGCGGAGGCGTCCGAGGATCTCGCGTCCGGAGACGACCATCTCCTTCTGCCAGGCATGTCCGGAATCGAGCGGCATGAACTCGATGAAGCGGAGGCTGAGGTCGTGTTCCTGGGCGAACGCCGCGAGCGCCTCGATCTCGTGGTCGTTGAGGCCGCGGATCACGACCGCGTTGACCTTCACCGGGGAGAACCCGATCCGCCGGGCCTGGACGATGCCGGCGAGGACCTCCTCGAGCCCTTCGCGGCCGGTCATCTTCTTGAAGTTCACCGGGTCCAGCGAATCCATGCTGAAGCTGACGCGACGGAGCCCGGCCGCGCGCAGCGCCTCGGCGTGCCGGGCGAAGAAGAAGCCGTTGGTCGTCATCGCGAGGTCGCGGACGCCGGGGATGGCGGAGAGCTTGGCGAGGAGTTCCGGGACGCCGTGGCGGAGCAGCGGTTCGCCGCCGGTGACGCGGACCTTCTCGACGCCGAGACCCGCCGCGATGCGGACGAGGCGCCCGATCTCCTCGTAGGTGAGCAGATGCTCCTTGGGCTTCCACTCGTAGCGGATGGGCGTGAGCGCGACCGGCTTCGGATTGCGGAGCGCGTCGAACTTGGCACGATAGAAACGCGCGGCCTCCTCCGTCTCGGGCAGGCAGTAGAGACAGCGGAAATTGCAGCGGTCGGTGATGCTGACCCGGAGGTCCTTCATCACGCGGCCGTGGGAATCGCGCAACCCGGCGGCGGTCATGTCGGGGCCAAGCTACCGCCGTCGCGCCGGACGGCGAACACCGAACTGAAGGCGTGCGCGGTCGGACGGGACGCGGGAGGACCGGGTGGTGCCGGTCGGCGGGCGTCGGCGGTCACTTGGCGGCCGGCGCGTTGGTGGAGACCGAGACCTTGGTGCTGCCGTCGGTGCCGACCTCGGCGTTGAGCTGGACCGGGGCGTTCGTGGCCTTGGCGCCGGGAGAGCGGATGCCTTCCGAGAGGGCCTGCGCGCCCTTCTTCTCGAAGCCGTAGAGGCTGCGACGGATGAAATCGAGGCGGTTGGCGATGCTGAGCTCCTCCTTGAGCTTGCGGACCTGGTCTCGGAGCGCCGCGAGGTCCTGGAACTTGCGTTCGAGCTCGGCCTTCTCGGCGAGCAGGCGCTTGAGCTCTTTCTGGAGCAGCTCGCGGTCGCCTTCGCTGGCGGCGAGCTTGCGTTCGGTCTCGCGGATCTGGCCGGCGAGCCCGGTGATCTGGGTGTTGAGGCCGTCCATCTTCTTGGTGAGCTCGTCCTTCTGGCCTTCGAGCTCGGCGATCTTGGCGTTGCGCTCGTCGAGCTCGGCCTTGGCCTTCTCGGCGGCGGCCTTGGCGTCGGCCTCGGTCTTGGCGAGCTCGCCGGTGACCGCGGTGAGCTTGTTGGAGGTGAGCTTCAGCTCTTCGCCGCGCTGGCCGAGCGTGGTCTCGAGGTGGACGTTGACCTTCTGCTGCTCCGTGAGCTTCACCGTGGTGGCGACCACGTCGTTCGAAAGGGCGATGATGCGGGATTCGGCGACGATGCGTTCGTCGTTCGCCTTCTTGCTGGTAACGAACCAGCCGACACCGAGACCGAGGGCGGCGATGACGAGCACGATGGTGAAGGTCTTGGCATTCATTGGCAGGATGACGGTGCGGGCGGCCCGGGAGGTTGGCAAGCGCCGTCCGGGCCGCGCTTGCACTACGACCGGGCGACGGTAGCCTGAATTCATGGAGATTCCCGGATGCGCGGGGGTGATGGTGGTGCGCAAGTGCGTGCTGTTCCCGCGTTCGTTGATGCCGCTGTTCATCTTCGAGCCGCGGTACCGGACGATGCTGTCCGATGCGCTGGAGACGGACCGGATGTTCTGCCTCACCGTGCCGAAGCCGGGCTCGACCCGGGGCTCGCCATGCGAGGTCGCCGGTCTCGGGCTGGTCCGGGCGTCGGTGCTGAACAGCGACGGAACCTCCAATCTCGTCCTGCAAGGGCTCACGCGGGTCCGGTTGGGCAAAGCCGTCCGGTACAAGCCCTATCGGCAGCACCTGATCGAGCCGTTGGAGGACGACGTCGAGGAGAGCCTGGTGGTGGACGCTCTGGTCGCCCGCGTGCTCGACCTGACGGAGGCCCGCTTGCGCATCGGCACCCAGATCCCGCTGGCGCTGCTGCGTCAACTGGCGGGCGGCGGCGAGACCAAAGGTCCGGTGACCGTGAAGGACTGCGTCGAGCCGTTGCGACGGATGACCGATCCAGGAGCGATGGCCGACATGGTGGCGACGATGCTCCTGCCCGACGGGGCGAAGCGGCAAGTGATCCTCCAAGCGGTCGAGGTCGAGGAGCGGCTGAAGCATCTGGTGCGCCTGCTGTCGGCCGAGGTCACCCGAGCCAAGAAAGCCTGAGACGATGCCGCATCCCACGTCACCCGAGGGAGAAGCTTCGGCAGTTGCCGGGCCGGCCGGGCCGGGGCCGGACTTGTTCGCGCAGCTCGTGACCGGCCACGCGCAGATGGCGCTCACGTTCCTGGGCAAGGTCGACAACCCGCAGACCGGGAGGCCCGATGGCGTCAACATGGAGGCCGCGAAGGTCTTCATCGACCAGCTCGAGATGCTCCGGTCCAAGACGAGAGGGAACCTCGACGCGGAGGAGACGCGTCTTCTGGCACAGGTGCTGGACATGGTGCGGACGGCTTTCGTCGAAGTGATCGACGCCGCGGCCTCCGGGGCCAAAGATGGGGTGTCCCGTCCGGGAGGCCCGGCGGAACATCGCTGAAACCCGCCGCGGCCCGGCGGGTTCTCCGACCATGAAACTCTTCATCGCCCTCGTGCTCTGGTGCCTGCTGTTCGTGCTGTGCTGGCCGATCGCGCTGCTGGCTTTGGTGCTGTTCCCGCTGGTCTGGCTCGCGGTGCTGCCCTTCCGGTTGGCGGCGATCGTGGTCACGGCGGCGTTCGCGCTGCTGCGGGCGTTGCTGATGCTGCCTGCGCGCCTGCTCGGCGGCGGCGGGTCGGCCCGGGTCGCGGCATGACGAAGTATCTCCACGTGCTCTCGATCGGCGTGCAGAACACGCTGGTCTACCGCGTGAACTTCCTGTTCCGCGCGGCGTTCGGGCTGATCCCGCTGATGGGCACGCTCTATGTGTGGCGCGCGATCTACGCCGGGAAGGCCGATGGCGGGCAGATCGGCGCCTACACCTTGAGCGGGATGGTGAGCTACTACCTGCTGGTCAACTTCGTGGACGCGCTGACGGCGGTCGCGGAGGACGACTGGCAGATCGCGGCGGACATCAAGGACGGGAACATCAGCCAGTTCCTGCTGAAGCCGATCGATTACCTCGCCTACCGGCTCTGCCTCTATCTCTCGGGCCGCGCCATCTACACCAGCGTCGCGCTGGTCCCGGTCGCGCTCTTCACGTACTTCCTGCGGGCCGATTTCATGTGGCCGACCGACGCCGGGACCGCCGGATTGTTCCTGCTCTCGGTGCTGATGGCCGGATTGATCCAGTTCTTCCTGGCCTACACCTTGGCCCTGCTCGCGTTCTGGGTGCTCGACGTGAGCACGTTCATCTTCATCCAGTTCGCCTTCGAGTACCTGGCGAGCGGGCATCTTTTACCGCTGGATATCTTGCCGACATGGCTCGCGCAGATGCTCAAGCTCACGCCGTATCCGTATCTGTGCTGGTTCCCGGTCTCGGTCTACCTCGGTCGCGTGACCGGACCGGAGCTGTGGACCGGGCTCGCCATCCAGGCGGCTTGGGTCGCGGCCGGGTACGCTTTGGCGCGGCACGTCTGGGCACGGGGGATCCGAAAATATTCCGCGGTCGGAGGATGAGGAGCCGATGAAGACCTTGGCGCGATACCTGTCCCTCTACGCCGCGATGTGGCGCAACAGCGTCACGCGGGAGATGTCGTTCAAGCTGAACTTCGTGCTCTGGATCGTGGTGGAGCTGCTCTGGTTCGCGCTGCAGCTGGTCTTCATGTCGGTGCTCTACTCGCACACGGACAGCATCGCCGGTTGGTCGAAGTGGGAGGTCGTGATGCTGGTGGGCTGCTCCAACTTCATCCAGCAGCTCTTCACGGCGTTCTTCCTGACCAACCTGACCGACATCTCGGAGCACATCCGCACCGGGAAGCTCGATTTCATGCTGCTCTTGCCGGTGAACACCCGGTTCCTCGTGTCGCTGCGGAAGGTCGACCTCGGCTCGTACATCAACTCGGCCTGCGCGCTGGCGGTGATGGCCTACGCGGCGTGGCGGCTGGATTTCACGCCCACGGCCCTGCAGGCGGCCGGTTTCGCCGTGATGGCCCTGGCCGGGTTGACGGTCCACTACTCGCTGATGTTCCTGCTGGTGACGACGTCGTTCTGGACGGTCCGCGCCCAAGGCGTCGTCTACGGCTACTACAACCTCTTCAACATCGCCCGGCTTCCGGATTCCGCCTTCCCGCGCGGGGCCTTCAAGGCGTTCTTCACCTTCGGCCTGCCGATGCTGCTGGTGTCGAACGTCCCGGTGAAGGTGCTTCTCGGGAAGCTCGGGTCCCCGTGGGAGATGGTGCTGCTGGCCGGGATGGCGGCCGCGTGTCTCGGCGTCAGCGAACTCGTCTGGCGCTGGTCGTTGCGGCATTACACGAGCGCCAGCTCCTGATCCGCCCCGTGCGCGGAGAAATGCCTTCCCGATCCTCCGCGGTCTTCCACAGTCTCGCGGCATGCCGATCCAGGAAGCGCCGAGACTCGTGAAATGGCCGTTTTTGTTGGGGGATGCGCTGCTCGTCGGGGCGGCGGCGTTCCTGGTCTCCACCGCTTCGTGGCCGCTCAGCCGTTGGGAGATCGCGGCGGTGGTGCCGTGCTGCATCGTCGGCGCCTGGTTGGCCGTGCTGCCGTTCATCCGCGAGCACAACGCCGCGGTGAAGCTCTGGGAGCAGTCCAACCTGGCCGAGGCCTCCCGGCAGCTGGACCAATTGGTCACCATCGCGAACCAGATCTCCGCGGCCACGACCCATTGGCAATCCGTCCAGGATTCGGCGGCGAAGACGGTCGCGTCGGGCGACGACCTGGCCAAGAAGATGACCGCCGAGGCGCGGGCCTTCGCGGAGTTCCTGCAGCGCGGCGATGCCCAGGAGAAGGCGGCGATGCGGCTGGAGATCGACAAGCTCCGGCGCGGCGAAGGCGAATCGCTCCAGGTCGTCATCCATCTGCTCGACCATATCTACGCGTTGTTCCTCGCGGGCGTCCGGTCCGGACAAGCGCCGTTGGCGCAGCAGCTCGGGCAGTTCCGTGGAGCGTGCCTGGACACGGTGCGGCGTCTCGGCGTCGTCGCACATGAGGCCCGGCCCGGGGAGGACTTCGACCCGAAGGCCCATCAGACGCCCGATGGCCAAGAACCGGCGCCCGGCGCGAAGGTCGCGGGCACCTTGGCCTGCGGCTATACCTTCCAAGGCCAGGCTGTCCGGCGGATCCTGGTCGCCATCGCCAAGCCGGATCCGATGAACGAGATCGCTGCCGAGGGCGCAAGCGGACCGGGCGAGATCGCCGAAGGTCCGGCCAGCCATCCCGCGGCGGCGCAACTGCCGCTCGACGAGGGCGGACCGGTCTGAACCGTGGCTTCGGTGTCTTGGCTGACGCCTGTCCAAGGCACCAAAAAGCCCGCCTGGTGGTCAGACGGGCTTCATCGGTGTCGCTGGCGGCCGATCACTTCGCGCCTTGGTCGATCCAAGCGCGGAGCAAGGCGACC
>CANGMH010000100.1 GCA_947454005.1 Verrucomicrobiota bacterium | reverse complement strand
GCAGCTCGAGCCGCAGTGGCGCAAGGCGATCGCCGACGGACGTCCCGTCGCCGAGGGCAACCCGGCCGGGCTCAAGTTCCTCGTCGGCCGTCTCAGCACCGCCGAGCTCACCAAGCTCCCGGCCTCGGCCGAGGTGGCGCAGGCGATCCTGTTCCGCGCCGACGCGACCGATGCCGACCGGAGCGCGGCGCTCGACGGATTGGCCAAGCGCCGTTCCACGAGCCGCCTCGCCGAGCTGCTCGCCGCGCTCGGTTCGGTGCCCGCCTCCGATTCCGCGGTCGCCGCGAACCTCGCGCGCCAGCTGCCGTTGCAGCCCGCGTCCGACCTCAAGGCCATCCGCCCGCAGCTGGCCTCGCTCATCAACGGCGGCGGTTCGCCCGAGGTCCGGCAGGCCGCGTGGGCCTCGCTCGCCGTCGCCGACGGTTCCTTCGACACCGTCTGGACGGCCGCTTCGCGCTCGCCGGCCATCCTCACCGACCTGCTCAACGGCATCCCGGTGCTGAACGACGCCGATTTCCGCGCCAAGGCGATGCCGAAGGTGAAGCCGCTGCTCGGCGAGATGCCCGCGTCCCTCGTCGCCGCGGCCAAGGCGAGCCCCGGCGGTGAAGGCCGCTTCGTCCGCATCGAGCTGCCGCGCCGCGGCACGCTCACGCTCGCCGAGGTCCAGGTCTTCAGCGGTGGCCAGAACATCGCCGCGAAGGGCACGGCCAAGCAATCGAGCACGTCCAACGGCGGCGAGGCCTCGAACGCGATCGACGGCCGCACCGACGGCTCCTTCGGCAGCGGCACCCAGACGCACACCCAGGAGAACGAGAACAACCCGTGGTGGGAGCTCGACCTCGGCGGCGACCGCTCGGTCGAATCCGTCACCGTCTGGAACCGCACCGATGCCGACCTCGGCAAGCGGCTCGAAGGCTTCACGCTCGTCGTCCTCGACGGCGGTCGCCGCGAGGTCTTCCGCAAGACCGGCATCGCCGCTCCGTCTCCCAGCGCATCGGTCGCCGTGGGCGGCGACGTGCTCGCCTCGCTCCGCCGCGCCGCCATCCGCGCGGCCGTGAGCATGAACTCCGAGCCCGAGGCCGTCTTCAAGGCGCTCACCGGGCTGATCTCCCGCGGCGACCAGGTCACCGCGGCCGCGCAGGGCCTGCGCATCCTGCCGCGCGCCAGCTGGCCGAAGGACCAAGCGGGCATCGCCGCCGCCGCGCTCGCAAAGTGGGCGAAGAGCGTGCCGGCTTCGTCGCGCACCGCGCAGGACTACGTCGAGACCGTGCAGACGGCCGACGACCTCGCCGGCCTGCTGCCGGCCGACCGCGCCACGGCCTTGCGCAAGGAGCTCAAAGAGGTCCGCGTCGCCGTGTTCGTCGTCCGAACCGTGCGCGAACAGATGCGCTACGACGTGCCGCGCCTGGTCGTCGAGGCGGGCAAGCCTTTCGAGCTGATCTTCGTGAACGACGACTTCATGCCGCACAACCTGGTGTTCGTGAAGCCGGGCACCCGCGAGCTCATCGGCAACCTCTCCGCGACCATGAAGCCCGAGGAGCTGGACAACCAACGCCGGCCGTACGTGCCGAAGAACAACGCCGTCATCGGCGCGACCAAGCTGGTCGAGGCCGGCCAGAAGGAGCTCCTGAAATCCACGGCGCCCTCGGAAGAGGGCACCTACGAGTTCGTCTGCACCTTCCCCGGCCACTGGACCCTCATGTGGGGCACGCTGGTCGTGACCAAGGACGTCGACGCCTACCTCGCCGCGCATCCGGAAGCTCCGGCCGCCGGCACCGGAGCCGCCGGCCACGCTCACCCGATCGGCGAGTGAACCGCCGCGCTCCGCGGCCGCGTCCACCGAGACGTGACCACCGGAGAAGGACAGAAAACGCAAACGCCCGGTTCCGCTATGGAACCGGGCGTTTGGCGTCGAGGGGCGGGCCATCCAAATGCCGGGCGAAGGGATGACCGTGCCGGGCCCGAGGAATCAGCGGAACCGGACCCCGAGGATCACGCGCCTGCCGAATCGGACGACACCGACGGCTCTCCCCTCCCCCAACGAGAGGCCTCGACGGCGCCTCGACGGGTATCAAGGACCAGGCTTTTTCGGCGGTGCCGTCCGGCGGCGAGACCGATCGGACCGTTCCACCTTTGCTTTCCACCGATCGATCATGTCCGCCAACGCGTCGGCATCGGCCCGCATCAACCGGAGGTCCTCGGCCAGACGCCGCCCCAGCATGAAAGCGTACGCTTCCTTGTCCTTGCGCCGCGAAAAATCCCACGCCGGATCCGTGTGCAGGCGGGAGATCTGGCGCTTCACCTCGCGCAGACCGCGTTTCGTCTGCGCGATGATCCGAAGCAGGAGACCCGCGCTGGTGTGGGCCGTCGTGCCGCTCTCGCGGATCTCGCAGAAGGTGAGGATGACCTCCAACTGATCGGCGTCGCCGGCACCGTAAGCGGCCTGCGCCTGATGCCACCACTCGGTCTTCTGGGCGGTCATCTCCGCCTGCGTGTCGGGGTGCAGGCGGCGGACCACGGCCCGGTACAATTCCTTGAGCCGCGCCCCGGCCTCGGCGGTGACGCCGGGGTCGGCACGGCGACCCGAAGACCCGCCGCCGCCGCGTGCGTCATCCATCTCGCCCAAAAGCCTCTCGAAAAATTCCCGCTCAAGCTCCTCGGCCTCGGACGGACCCGCCGCCTCCGGCCCGCCTCCGTCCGGATGCGGTCGTCCGCCGGCCGTCTCGCCGGCGGCGGACCGGCGCGGCGGCGGCTCCTCGGGGGCGTCGCGCATCGCCATCACCCGCTGATAGGCTTTGGCGAGCGGTATGCCGCACAGCATCGCTTCGTCCTCGACGAGGAAGACCAGCGCCTCGTCGGCCATGACCTTCTGGCCGAGTTCGCGGAGCTCGGTGATCAAAGCCCCGAAACGGGTGTTCAACCATCGGGCGAACTCGGGGCCATCGACTTGGTGGAAGTGCTCGACCTGCCGCCGGGCGTTCTCGAGATCTCGCGACGCCTTCTCGTGTTCCTTCCGGAGCTTTTCGCGGATCGGCGCGCCATCGACCCGCACCACGGCGCGGACAGGATTGTCGGCCGCCTCTTCACGACCGCGTCGGGCGTTCGATCTCTTTCCGGCAGCGGGGCGTCGCATCAGGTCCGGGCAGCGTAAGACGGGCGGCGGCGGCACGGCGAGCCTGTCGTGCGGCGACCGGTCGGGACACCCAGCACCACGCTGTCCGGATCAGGATGCCCCGATCGAAGTCACCAAGGCAGGCGGACATCCTCGACACAGGCCGGAGCATCCCCGTCCGGGTCGAGTCCGATCCGCAGGTAGCCGCCATCCTTCAGCAGCTCGACGCCCGTCGGCGACGGACAGAGCCTAACCTTGAAGTCGCGCCAGCAGCGGGCCTCGCGGAGCGCGGCGGTGTAGCGGCGCACGGTGTTGCCGAGGAATCCCACCCGCGGCACGCCGGCCAGCATCCGGGCCGTCCGCAACACCGCGCGGGTGTGCAGATGGCCGATGACCGTGTGGTCCACCTGGGCCAACCGGGAACGCACCGCCTCGTCGCGCCACAGGAAGGGCAACGCGCTCGGATCATGCACGAACAGGACCACGCGTCGGCCGGGCCGGATCGATGCGAACGCCGCGCGGACCTCCGCGATCTGCACCGCGCGCAAGGCCTCCCATCCGGCACGTTCCTCCGGCAACAGCTCCGGCCCGAACACCGGCAACGCGACCACGGTCGAGGCCACGCCGATCAACACGTGACGACCGAGCTCCAGCCGCCAGGTCGGGCGCATGCCGAGTTCCTCGCGACAGCGCGCCCAGCTCGCCAGGCGCGGTCCGCCGACCCCGCCGAAGAGGCTCTGCTTGCCGAGGTCATGGTCGCCGATGGTCGCGTGGACACGGTCGCCATACGCCGCGCGCAGCTCGCCGAGCGCCGACATCGAGCTCGCCAGCGCCGCGTCGTCGCTCACGCCGACGAAGGCCGAATCGACCGTGAAGTCGCCGTTGGCCACGACCAGGTCCGGCGCGGGGTTCTCGGCGATGATCCGCCCGAGGCGATGGTTGTGGGCCAGCGGATCGCGCAACCAGACGAACCGCCGGAAGGCGTTGGTCGCCAGCTTCAGGCCGGCCCCGCGGACGGCCCGCGCCTCGTGGCCGCGGCGGGCCTGCTCGGCCGGGCCGGCGCGGTGGAGGTCGGAGACGACGAGGAGCTTCAGCATCGACGACGCCACCGTGGACGAAGCCCCGGCCGACCGCGACAAAACTCCTCGCCCGGAGCACCGCTCCTCGGCTGGAATCCCCATCATGAAAGCCCTCTCTCTCCTCGTCCTGTCGAGCTTCGCGGCGGCGGACATCGTCCGTGCCGCCGAGCCCGGCCCGACGTCGTGGCACGCGTCGTCGCTCGGTGAAGCGATCGGCTTGGTCGCCCTGTTCACGCTGGTCGGCGTGGTGCTCGCGGTCGCGGGCTACAAGCTCTTCGACGCCGCGACGCCCGGGAACCTGCACAAGGAGATCATCGAGAACCGGAACGTCGCCGCCGCCATCGTCGGAGCGGCGATCATCGTCGGCGTCTGCATCATCGTGGCGGCGGCGATCGTCGGCTGACCCGTTGGAAAGACGCGCGTCCGTTCCGAATGGCCCTCGCCCCGGCCGCTCCTAGCCTGCACGCCCTATGAAACGCAGCCCGCATGTGAGGCTCGTCTTGTCCGGTGCGGTGGCTTCCGCGCTCTGGACCACCGGGTGCGGCCCGGAGCCGTCGGCGGTCCCGGCGCCGCCGGTGCTCTCCGCCGACCAGTCGTACACCAACAACGAGTACGTCCCGGGCGTCGGCTACTACCACGCGCCGTACGGCGGTTGGTATGCCCGGCCGTACAACAGCTACCTGCCCGGCCGCGGCTATTTCCACGGCGGGGGTTGGTGGCCCGCGCCCCACGCCGCGCCGGTCATCGCGAGCATCCCCCGCGCCGAGGCGGTCGCTGCCGCGAACCTCAAGACCGAGCCGCTCCGGGCAAAATCCATGGCGGTCGGGACCGATCCCACCGGCTCCTCGGACGGCCGCCGGTCCTGGACGATGGACGATGACCCCGAAGGGCGCGGGCGGATGTCGGGGCCTTCCGAGACCTCCGGTCGCAGCGGAGGCACGCGGTCGACGGTCACGCGCGGCGGCTTCGGCGGCTCCGGATCCGGCTCCGCTTCCTGACGCGCCATGCACCGTCGCTCTTGCACCGCCCGGCCCGATTGGCGCGAACGCGTCGAGAAGATCGGCCTCACCTACCATTCCCACGAGGCGTCGCCGTACTGGGACGAGACCGCCTACTATGAGCTGACCGCTGCCGAGGTGGACACCCTCGAAGCCGCCACCGACACGCTCCACGCCCTCTGCATCGAGGCGGCCGGCGCGGTGATCGAGCGCGGTTGGTGGTCGCGCCTCGCCATCCCGCCCGCCGCCGTCGCGGCCATCCGCTCGTCGTGGGAACGCGACGATTTCAGCCTCTACGGCCGGTTCGACCTCGCGTGGGACGGCCGGGGCGCCCCGAAGCTCCTCGAGTACAATGCCGACACCCCGACCTCCCTGCTCGAGGCCGCCGTCGCGCAGTGGTTCTGGCTGCAGGACAACTTCCGCGACGCCGACCAGTTCAACTCCATCCACGAACGGCTGATCAAGGCATGGGCCTCCGCACCGGACGGCCCCGTCCATTTCACCGCCGTGCGCGACAACCTCGAGGACGCGCAGACGGTCCACTACCTGCGCGACACCTGCGTCCAGGCCGGTCGCGTCACGAAGGAGCTGCCGATCGAGGAGATCGGCTGGGACCCGCGCCGGCATGTCTTCCTTGACCTCGAGAACATCCCGGTCCGGAACCTCTTCAAGCTCTACCCGTGGGAATGGCTCTGGGCCGAGCCGTTCGCGGTCCATCTCGCGGCGCGGCGGGCGAACTTCATCGAGCCGTGCTGGAAGATGCTGCTCAGCAACAAAGGCCTGCTGCCCGTGCTCTGGGAACTCTTCCCGGACCATCCGAACCTGCTGGCCGCCCACACCTCGCCCGGACCTCTCGGAGGGAACTTCGCGCGCAAGCCGCTGCTCAGCCGCGAGGGCGCGAACGTGTCGCTCGTCGTCGGCGGACGGCCGCTCGCCGAGACCGGCGGCGTGTACGGCCGGGAAGGCTTCATCTACCAGGCGCTCGCACCGAAGGCGGAGTTCAACGGCAACCATCCGGTGCTCGGATCGTGGGTCGTCGCCGGTGAAGCCGCGGGCCTTGGCATCCGCGAGGACACCCGGTGGATCACCGGGAACCTGAGCCGCTTCGTGCCGCATCTGTTCTGGCCGCGTTGACCGGCGTCCCGAGAAAGCCGGTTGAGCCCGGGCGGCGGGTCCCGGCATGTTCCGCCCATGACCACGCCCGCCTTCAGCCGCCGCGATTTCCTCACGACCGCCGGGCTCGCCACCGCGGGCGCGCTCGCCGGGTGCGCGACCGGCGACGGCCTGTCGGGCGGGATCATCGACACGCACACGCATTTCTACGACCCGACCCGGCCGCAAGGCGTGCCGTGGCCGTCCAAGGACGACCCGACGCTCTACCGTCCCGTGCTGCCCGCCGAGTACATCGCCATGGCGCGACCGCACGGTGTCACCGGCACCGTCGTGGTCGAGGCGAGCGCCTGGGTCGAGGACAACCAGTGGATCCTCGACATCGCCGAGCGCGAGCCGTTCATCGTCGGCTTCGTCGGCCATCTCACCCCCGGCACCCCGGAGTTCGCCGGCCAGCTCGCGCGCTTCGCCAAGAACCCGCTCTACCGCGGCATCCGCATCGGCGGCGACCTCGTCCAAAAGGCCCTGCACGACGCGGGGACGCGGGACGACCTGCGGCGCCTCGCCGACCGCGGCCTCACGCTCGACGTGCTCGCCGGCCCCGACCAGATGCCCGCCGTCGCGACGCTCGCGGACACGCTGCGCTCCCTGACAATCGTCGTGGACCACGTCGGCAACGTCCCCGTCACGGTGGGGCCGCATCCGAAGGCCTGGGTCTCCGGCCTCGCCGCATGCCACTACACGCCCAACGTGGTCATGAAGATCTCCGGCCTCGTCGAAGGCTCCGGCCACCGCGGCGGGAAGGCGCCGACCGATCCGGGCTTCTACCGGCCGGTGCTGGATGTCGTCTGGAACATCTTCGGCGAGGACCGCCTGCTCTACGCGAGCAACTGGCCGGTGAGCGATCTCTTCGCATCCTACGCCACGGTCCAACGGATCACGCAGGACTACGTCTCCGGGAAAGGCCCGGCGGCCGCGGCGAAGGTGTTCCGGAAGAACGCGCAGCGCGTCTACCGCTGCCTGAAGCGCTGAGAGCCCGCGCCCGGGGCGTTGATCAGAGCGGCTTGACCGTCCAACCGTCGCCCAGCAGCGGCACCGAGGCGCAGGCCGGACCGCCGTCCTTCGCGACCGCGTGGACGCGGGCCTCCAAGACACCGTCGATTGTCTCGACCCGCCCGATCTGCGCGGACGTCACATCGCGCAAGTGGACCTTGATCCGCCGGAACATCTCGCGGTGCCCATATCGCTCGCTCGACCAGCTCAGATAAAAGAACCGCTCACCCCGTTTGCCCTGCACCGCGGGGCCGGCAAAATCGGGCGACCCGTCGGGCCCTGTTTTCACCGCGACTTCCGTCGTCCAAGCGAGCGCGTCGGGACCAGCCGGAGTTCCCGCGACATGACCGTCCTTGGTCTGCAACGCCACGCGGATGTCGTGGCGTCCGTCGAACCCTTCGAAGCGGTCCGACGGGAGGCCTTCGCACACGACGCGGAAACGCGCGGCGGTCTTGGGCGCGGAGCGGGCGGAGGGCATGTCCCAGAAGGCGACGGATCGGCGGATCAAACCGGCTTGCCCGGCCACGCGCCGACCGCGCCTTTGCCCGGCGCTTTGGCGATGGGCTCTGGCGTCGGGTCGCTGAAAGAGAGAAGGACCGCCTCGGCGCGTCGCGCGTCGCCGTCGGCAAGGTGCTTCATGGCGTCGCGGAAAGCCGCCAGGCGGAAATCGGCGTCGCCGGTGCCGCGGTCCACGCGGTCGAGGAACGCCGCGAGCTCGATGAGCTTGCACCGGGCATCCATGAAATAGAGGTCGAGCACTTGCTGTCGGGTCATAGGCGGGTGTGTGACGCGCAGAAGGTGGACCGCCTTCACGCGGGGCACAAGCGGGCGCACGGGAGGGAGGCGGCTCGCCTCCCGACAACGACCGATCAAATCCGACCGCACCCTCCCCGGAGATCCATCGGCGGTCGGCTTTCGCCAGCAAACGATTTGCCCGTCTCCACGCTGCGACCGACGCTGTCCGCCGATGGCCACCGCCCCGATCCAGTTCCGCCCCCGGCCCAAGCCGACGACGGTCGAGCCCGCGGCGGTCGCGCGCACGGAGCTGGCCGTCGAAGGCATGGATTGCGGCAGCTGCGTCCAGCACGTCGTGAAGGCCCTGCGCGAGGTCGAGGGCGTCGCAGCGGCGGAGGTGGAGCTGACGAAAGCCCGGGCCACGGTCGTCTGGAAGACGGGGGCCGCTCCCGACACCGGAGCGCTGGTCCGGTCGGTGAAGCGCGCCGGCTACGAGGCGCGAACGTTCGCGCCGCCGGACCCGGACGCATTCCTCGTCGAAGGGATGACCTGCGGCAACTGCGCTCAAGCGGTGCAGAAGGCGCTCAGCGGGATCCCCGGGGTCGCCAGCGCGCAGGTCGACCTCGCGAGCGGAAACGCGAAGGTGGTCTGGTCGGACCCGTCCCGAGCGGATGCCGGAGCCGTCGTGGCCGCCGTGGCGAACGCCGGCTATCGGGCCGCGAGCGTCCCCGCGGCGGCTGCCGGCCCCGTTCCACCGTCCTCGGCCGAGACCGCCTGGAGGCGCGCCGTGCTGCTCGGGGGACCGGTCACGGCCCTGTTCATCATCGCGGAGTGGTTCCTCGGCCTGGGGATGGACCGGACGTTCCATTGGATCGGGTTCGCGCTCGCCTTGCCGGTGCAGGTGGTGGTCGGCGCCGGTTTCTACCGCGGTGCGTGGCGGCAGCTGCGCGTGCGCCAGGCGAACATGGACACGCTCGTCGCGCTCGGATCCACCGCGGCGTTCGCGTTCAGCGTCTGGGGGGTGGCCACCGGGCAGCCCGGGCACCTGTACTTCATGGAATCCGCTTCGATCCTCACGCTGGTCAGCGTCGGGCATTGGGTCGAGGCGCGGATGAGCGCCAAGGCCGGCGCGTCGATGCGCTCGTTGCTCGATCTCGCGCCGAAGATGGCGCGGAAGCTCTCCGGCGGCACCGAGACCGAGGTGCCCGTCGCCGAACTGCGTCCCGGCGACCTCATCGTGCTCAAGCCCGGCGACCGCGTGCCCGTCGATGCCGAGGTGGCGAGCGGCGCGTCGGCCGTGGACGAGGCGATGCTCACCGGTGAACCGTTGCCGGTCGAAAAGGCCGCGGGGGCGAAGCTGTTCGCCGGCACCAGCAACCAGACCGGCCAGCTCGTGGGTCGGGTCACCGCCACCGGCGAGGCCACCGCGCTCGCCCACATCGTCGCCGCGGTGCAGCGCGCGCAGTCGAGCCGCGCGGACATCCAACGGCTCGCCGACCGCGTCAGCTCGGTCTTCGTGCCCGTCGTGCTGCTGGTCGCGTTGGCGGCGGCCGCGTGGTGGGGCCTGGCGCCGGCCTCGGCCCGGGGCGTCCACGACGCCTTGGCGACGTTCCTCTGGCACGCGCACGTCGACGGCTCGCCTCTCGCGACGGCCGTGGGCATCGCGTGCGCGGTGCTCATCGTGGCGTGCCCGTGCGCGATGGGCCTCGCGACGCCGGCGGCGCTCATGGCCGGGGTCGACGCCGCGGCGCGGCACGGCATCCTGATCCGCGACGCGCAGGCGCTGGAGAAATCCGGCGACATCACGACGCTCGTCTTCGACAAGACCGGCACGCTGACCGAAGGACGCCCGAAGGTCGTCGCCAGCGAGGATCTCCGGCCCGCGTCCGACCGCACCGTCCCGGTGGCCGAGATCGTGGCGTCTATGGCGCGGCGTTCGCAGCATCCGCTCAGCCGCGGCCTCGCGGCGCTCGCGCCCGGGGACCTGCCGGTCGAGGCCTGGCAGGAAGTGCGCGGCTCCGGGGTCTCGGCGCGCTGGTGGGGACGCGGCCTGCGGGTCGGATCGGTGGCGTGGTTCCGTGACGAGGGCGTCGACCTCGCGCCGGTCCGGTCGTTCCTCGACCACTGGCTGGCCGAGGGCGCGACCGTGGCCTTGCTGGTGGCCGACCGCGAGGTGTGGGGTGCCTTCGCGCTGCGCGACGAGCTAAAACCGCGGGCCGCCGAGGTCGTGGCCCGGCTCGCGAGCGGCGGACGCCGTATCTTCCTGCTCACCGGCGACAACCGCCGGACCGCCGACGCCATCGCGCGCGAGGTCGGGATCGCCGCGGCGGACGTCTTCTCCGAGGTGCATCCGGAGCAGAAGGCGGAGCACATCCGGCGCCTCCAGGGCGAGGGTCGTCGCGTGGCGTTCATCGGCGACGGTCTGAACGACGGTCCGGCGCTCGCCCAGGCCGATCTCGGCATCGCGGTCTCCCGGGCGACCGACGTGGCCCGCGAAGCGGCGGACATCGTGCTGCTCCGCGCGGACCTCGCCGCGATCCCCGCCGCGCTCGACCTCGCGCAGGCGACGTTGCGGGTGATCCGCCAGAACCTGTTCTGGGCCTTCTTCTACAACGCGGCCGCCATCCCGCTCGCGGCGCTCGGCTTCCTCAGCCCTGTCGTGTGCGCGCTGGCCATGGGCCTGAGCGACGTGGTGGTGATCGGGAACGCCCTGCGCCTGCGCCGGCGCTGAGGACGGGGCCTTGCCGGCGGCGTCCCATGCGGAGGCGAAGATCCTCCGACGACACGCATCACCACCTTGCTACGGGCCGAGCGGACCTGCTTCTCCGACCGTTCAGACCGGCTCCGCGATCAGGTCGTAATCGGTGTGGCCGACGATCTTCACCTGCGCGAACCGGCCGACCGGCAGCTTGCCACGGATGTACACCCGGCCGTCGATGTCAGGAGCGTCGGCCTCGCCGCGGGCGACGAGGTACTTCCGCGTGCCCAGCTTCGCATCGGCGGCCGCGCCGTCGCGCATCAGGCCGTGCTCCCACGACTGGACGCGCGCCGCCTCGATCTGCTTGGCCGTGGCCTCGCCCTCGACCAGCACCTTGAGCGTGCGCCCGACGAAGGATTCCGCGACCGCCACCGCGACCTCGTGCTGCGCCGCCATCGCCTGCCCGCGGCGTTTCTGGCGCTGCTTCGGCGTGAGCTGCCCCGCCATCTTGCCCGCGATGGTGCCGTCCTCCTGCGAGTAGGCGAACACGCCGAGCCGCTCGAACTTGGTGTCTCGGATGAAATCCAGCAGCGTCCGCAGATGCGCGTCGGTCTCCCCGGGGAAACCGACGATGAAGGTCGTGCGCAAAGCGATCCCGGGCACGCCGGCGCGGATCTTCGCGATCAGTTCACGGATGTAATCTCCGGTCGTCTCCCGGCGCATGCGGGCCAGCAGGTCGTCGTGGATGTGCTGGAGCGGCATGTCCACGTAGCGCGCCACCTTCGGGCAATCGGCGATGGTGCGGATGAGCTCGTCGGTCCAGTGGGCCGGATGCGTGTAGAGCAGGCGGATCCAGAAATCGCCCTTGATCGCGTCCAGCTCGCGCAACAAGGAGCTGAGGGTGGTGGCGTCCGCCGCGAGCGCCTTGGTCGCCGCCGTGAACTTCTCCGGCGACGCGATGGCGCGGGAATGTCCCGGGCGCAGGTCGAGGCCGTAGTAGGTGGAGTCCTGCGAGATCAGGTTCAGCTCCTTCACACCGTCCTTGATCAGCGCCTTGGCCTCGGCGACGACGTCGGCCTGGGTGCGGCTGCGGTGCGAGCCGCGCATGCGCGGGATGATGCAGAAACTGCACGGGTGGTTGCATCCCTC
>CANGMH010000099.1 GCA_947454005.1 Verrucomicrobiota bacterium | reverse complement strand
TATTCATTCGCTACGGAGTGTTCCCGCTTTGAAGGTGACGGGCCGGGGCAACGAGCTGCCGTGGGCACGTTCCGGCACACGATCGCCGGAGTCTTCCGATGCAGCCCGCGGTCACGGTTGCCGAGGCCCCGGGATGCCAGGTCCACCGTGGTTGGATTGGCGGAGTATCTGGCGTCCCGGCACGAGGTCGAACACGTCTTCATGATCTCCAGGCGGATTGTTGAACGGTTCGGACAATTGCTGCGGCGGGTTGATCCAACGATGTCGTGCGTGGCGGTACCGTCGTTACCGGTGGTCTTGATCTCGGGGGATGGTCCTTCACCCATCGCTTCAGGCACGGCGCGAGGCACCGCTCTCGCGTGGCGGGGAATCTCGCCTGTTGTGGGTCCGGCCCGTTTGGCGACGCGCTCACGACTTGCGGCGGCGAGGTTCCAACGAGGGCCCTTCAAAGTAGGCAGGAGGATGGGAGGGGGCCGAAGGCCGATGACGGTTGCCATCCCCTGTGGGGTGAGATTTGAACGATGGTCGGTGGACTCAAAGGAACATATGTTGTCACTTGAAACGAGCCGGCCGAACCCCGTCGATGGTCGGTGGTCGCCGGTGTCGATCTGCGGCAGGGTCATGGTGTGTGAGGATCGGAAGTGGCGGATGTGGTGGATGCTATTGAGTTCACTCTGGTTGTTGAGTGCGTCCATGGTGGTCAGAGGCGCTGGCGAGGTGGCGAGTGGCGGCGGGGAGCGCGTCGGACTTGAGAGGGTTACGCGTGGGCGGGCGGCTTTGGGGGCGTTAGGGGCGCGATTGGAGCGGGTGGCGCGGACATATTCCATGGACGAAGGTGAGCTGAGGGGGCTCCTGCAGCGGGAAGAGCAACTTGGGGTGGATCAGGAGGGAGGGCTGCATTATGCCGATCCAGTGCCGGATCCATCGATAGTCGCAACCTGGGTGGAGTCTGTACCAGCGGGTGTTCCCTCCGAGACCGCGGTGTTCGCGCTTCACAGTCGCCCTGGTGCCCAACAGGTGATCTTGTTGGAGTTCCGTGGAATGCGATTGCAGGGGACCGCGTGGAACCGAGCGTATAGTGGCGGACGTGATATTCTGGCGCCGCCGTTCGATTTTGATGGGGATCCGGAGACGTTCGGGGAGGAGGAACGGGGTGTTGTCCAGCGGGTGTGGCAGCGGGTGGCGGAGGATTTCGCCCCGTTCGATGTGGACGTTACCACTGAGCGGGGGAGTGATTCATCGATTGCACGCGAGGGTGCCGGCGATGAAGCGTATGGCATCCGTGTCTTGATCAGTCCGATCAGCAGGTACTTCGGGCACTACGGTGGTCTTGCGTACCTGAATGTCTTCAGCGAACTTGGCGATGCCCATCGGACCGTCCTTGTTTTCCCTGATCTTTTGGGAGAGAGCGACAAGTTCCTTGGTGAGGCGTGTGCGCATGAAGTCGGACATGCGTTGGGATTGACCCATGACGGATCCGTGACCGCTGGGGAATACGATGCGGGTCACGGGTTCGGGCAGACCGGTTGGGCCCCGATCATGGGTGCCGGATACTACCAGAACCTGACCCAGTGGAGCCGTGGTGAATACCAGGGCGCAAACAATCGACAGGATGACTTGGAAGTGATGGTGGCCTCCGGCTTGAAGTGGCGCCCGGATGACCATGGGGACACCCCGCAAAATGCCACCGTGATTCCTTCCGGCTTTTCTGTCGTCACCACCGGGATCATCGGGGCGGGCGATGACGTCGATGTTTTTGCGGTGGCTGCCGGAGCGGGCCTCGCCCGGTTCGCCCTCGAAGTGGAGGGGATCGGTCCGGATCTTGATGGCCTGTTGGAGGTGCGGGACGCGGACGGCAGACTATTGGGTGCCTCCAATCCGGCGGGGGCGCTCGAAGCGTCCCTGGAACTAGCCTTGACCGAGGGAACCTACTTTGTTTCGGTCGCAGGGACGGGTTTGGGGGATCCGCTGGGATTGGGATATCCCAGATATGGTTCCATGGGTGCTTATCGTCTGGTGAGCAGCGTGCCGGTTCCGCCTCCTCCGCGACCGCCACCGGTCGCAGTGATCAGTGCAACCAGCACTGCGGGGATCTCTTTCGTGTTCGATGGGACGCTATCAACCGCGCCTGGCGGCGAGTTGAGGCGTTTTGTTTGGAGCTTCGACGACGGAACCCTGCTCGAGGGAAGCGTGGTGTCCAAAACGTTTGCCACTGCCGGATCGCATGAGGTTGTGCTCACGGTAACGGATGATCGAGGGGTCTCCATGAGTGCAAAGAGGTCGATGTGGGTCAATGCGCCGCCTGTGGCCCTGTTGAGCATTCTTCCCGGTTCGATCCTCGCCGGAGTGCCGATCAGTTTCAGCGGTTCCGGAAGCCGGGATCCCGATGGGACGATCGTGCGTTGGGAATGGAGTTTTGGTGATGGGACGACGGCAGCGGTGGAGGCTCCGCAGAAGGCGTACGCCCAGGCCGGCACCTATACCGTTGTTCTCAACGTTCTGGACAACACGGGCGCTTCGGCCACGGCGAGTCGCTCCTTGTTGGTGGAATCGGTGCAGCTGCCTACTTTCCGGCTCGGCCGCGGCGATCTGGCAGTGGTGCCTTTGGCCGGTGGGCGGAGGAGTATCCAGTTTGCTCTGGTGGTGACCGACTCCGCGGGTGAGCCCGTTTCCGGCGCAAAAGTCGTGGGGAATTGGGGCGGGGCGCTGGCTGGGGGCGCCTCCGCGTTGACGAGCACCGTCGGCGTTGTCAAGATACTTTCGCCGCCGATCACCTCTTCTGGGGCCGTGGAGTTTGTGTTGTCCGGTGTGTCCAAAGCCGGGTTCGACCGATGGCTTCCTGGCACGGGGCAAATGTGGTCCCCGGTGTGGATCAGTCCGTAGTGGCCGATGGCTGGAGCGCCCCGGCACTGGCAATTGCTGGGTGTTGGCGTGGGGAATCCGCTTGCCGGGGGGCATCTCGGTTGGTCCTTAAGGAACTCGAAATTCTGTTCTTGCCGGACGCAAGCAGGTCTCGAAGGCTTGGTTCAACGTCAATGCCTCTGAGGATCTCGCCTGCCAAATTTGGGTGCCTGCAGATTCCCCACGGGATCATGTTCGGTACGCTGGGAGTCGCCGTGCCCTTGCTTTTGAACAGGATGGGCTGGCCGGTGGACAAGGCGGCGCTATTCGTGGCGCTCACGCTTTCGCCACCGGGCTGGGCGTTTCTTTTGACCCCGTTTTTGGACGCTCGGCCGCGACGACGCAGGATTGCGGCGTTCCTAGGGATCACCGGTGCGCTGACGGCGGGGCTGGCGGTCGCTGTTTTGATGGGGGAAAACCGGATGGTTGCCGGGGGACTTTTTCTTATCGCGGAGACCGCGATCCTGCTGTTCACGGCCTCGGTCAGCTCGTTGGTGGCCCGGGTGCTGCCTGAGTCTGAGTGGAACCAGGTGGGGGGATGGGGTTCGGCGGGCGTGTTGCTGGGCTTGGTAGCCAGTGGCGTCCTCGTGCCATCCTCTGTAAGTAAATGGGGTGCAACGGCGACCGGTGTCGGCCTCGCACTAGGACTGTTGGTGATGATCCTCTATGTGCTCAGCCTACCATTGTACGGTGAGGGGGCTGGACGGGAGACCAAGGTGCCTATCCGTCCGCGTCGCGTGCTCGAAGATCGGAGGTTTCTCCGTTGCTGTGCGTTTTTGTTCCTGCCGGTGGCATCGGGTGGCATCCTGGAGGTGATCCCCGGAATTGCTCCATTGTACGGCTGGTCGGACCAGGACTCGGTTGCTGGATTGGGAGGCATGGTGCCGATACTGAATGCAGCGGGCGCGCTGGCGGGTGGTGTGATCCTGTCCACCGTCCCACCATTGCTGCGATACGGAGTCGTGGGAGTCGTCTTGGGGGTGCTCTCCGGAGGGATGGTTCTGCTGCCTCATTCGCGGTATCTGCTCCTTGGCTACCTCGGCCTCTACGCGTTCGTGATGGGGGCGGGGATCTCCGCGATGTCGGCCATTCTCCTCGGCTTCGGAGCGGCGAGAGATCCCTTTGTGAGCTTCCGGATCTCGGTGGGGTATGCCTGTGGGACATGGTCGACCGTCTTGATGACGGCGTTGCAAGGCTCGATGTTCCAGAGACGGGGCACGATCGGCATGTTCACCACCGATGCGCTTTGCAGCCTCGCTGGTGGAGTCACGGTGCTGCTCATGGAGAGGCACCGGTCAGATCGCCGGACGAACGACGATGGAAAGCCTTCCTTGGTCGCGGACAACGATCGCACAGGGGGAAACGGCGGTCCGGGGACGGGAGGTCCCTGACGAGTTGATCGAAGGGTTGGCGCGTTCGACGATCTCGGTCTCGTCCCCACGGTGCCGTGATGGTTGGTTTTTGCCGGGGGAGGGTCCCCGCCTATCGGGGAACGGGAACTTTGGCGCGGCGAGATTGGACGCATCGGGAACCGGAAACTAAGGTTCAAGAAAGATGGGGTTTGAGGCCACGACAATGAAGCACAAGGGGTTCACGTTGATCGAGCTCTTGGTGGTGATCGCCATCATCGCGATCCTGGCCGGCCTGCTGTTGCCGGCGTTGGCGCGGGCCAAGGCCAAGGCGATCGAGGCCCATTGCCTGAATCATCACCGACAGATCTGTCTCGCCTTGGAGATGTACCAGGCGGACCACGCCGGGTATTATCCTTACTCGTCCAACGGTCCGGACTATATGGTTGCTGTGGACACCTGGAAACTTCTTTCCCCTTATCTGCCCCACAGCCGGGACTCTCTGTTGTGTCCGGTGGACAAGGGGCCGTTCAATCTGTTCATCACGACACAGTATGGCCTACCGATCCCGACCAATGAACTGACGTTCAAGGCCTCATACTTTTTGGCGCCAGGCTTCTATACCAAATTTGGTGTTGCCGGCGAGGATGGTGCGTATGCCCAACAGAACGCCTCCCAGGTGGCTTCGCCCTCCCAGAAGATACTCATGGTCTGCGGAGCCGTGCGGGGGCAGGCCGATTTTGAGAACGGGTTCATCTTTCCCCGCGCCCACGGTCTCAAGATGTATTCGGTGGGTTTTGTTGACGGGCATTCCGGGATCATCCATAGCAATCTGATCCACCTGGATCCGCGGGTGCCGGCTGATTACGGGGTCACCTACAATCAACCGGACTTCCGGGATGTCGATCACTGACCCGAGGTGAAGGCCGGCCCGTGGGTGCGAGACGCCGGCCCGGTGGACCACATGGGTCCAGTTCGCACGACGCCGTGGCGCCAGCGCGGTGCCCGGGCAGATGGCGGCGGTTCAAACGATGGGGTTCCTCGCCTGTTCGATCAGGTTTCGTGCCCTGGAGATGAGCTTGAGGGCGGAGGAGGGCTTCAATGCCGCGATGCCGGCCGCCTTCGCGAGGGCCCGGGTGTCGTAGATCCCGTCCAGCAGGCCCATGCACACCGCAAAGGTGGAATAGCGGTCCCGAGGCAATTTTCCGCACATTTCCCGGATGCTGGAGATGGTCCTGAGCCTGCCTAGATCCTCCAGCAAGGAAACGCGCACACGATCCGGGTCGTGTCTCCCGAAGATCACGGAAAGCCTCCGCCCCCGGCAGCTGTGACAAAAGGAGTAATCCACGCACAGGGCCCCGGGCGGGAATTCCGAGCCCGCGTATCCCCAAAAATCCCGGAGTTTGCCCTCGAGGGTTCCCGGCAGGTTGAAGCGACCGTCCGGCAACGGTTCACATGGGCCGAAGTAAAGGGCCAGAATCGACTCCGCGTGGTGTGAGATGGTCAACGCCCGAAAGGTGGAATCGACTTCAACGACGGCCGTTTCCCGCGCATACTGTAGCAAGGGAAGCGGATGCACCTTCGTGATGTTCGCCATCGTGTCGGCGAATTCCACCGCGATCGCTTGGAACGCACGCAACTCACGTCGCGTGAAGTTCCGGTCCGACCGACCCAGGGCCAAGGCATGGAAAGTGCCGTCGGACCTTGGCGGGGAGCATAGGAAAGCCATGAAGTTGTCGCCCGCGGTGGCATAGCCGAATTTGTAGAGCGGACTGTTGTGGAGGACCGAATCAGGGAACGTGAACGCGATGTTGGGGCCGATGTCCCATGCGTAGTCGATCAGGAAACTCTCTGCGAGGAGCAGATCGAGGGTGTGGCCGTGGCGCAGGTAGCCGGCCACCTTGACCGGAGTGACCGGGTAATCGGTGGCTGAGACCACCCGTCTCGAGGCATTGAGGATGTTGATGCCGACCCCCATGGCACCGGTTTGCTGGAGCAACAGATCCAGCGCAGCCTCGGAAAGCCGGTCGGGATCCAGGGTCCGGGCAGAGATCCTGAATTCGGCCAGGACATCCGGGAGCGCTCGGCGGAGCCTGCCTGGTCGGTCGGGCGCAGTCGGTGGATTGCGTTGGAGATTGTCGGGCATGTCACCTCGCTAATGGGATGTCATCCAAGCGTTCCAACACCACCGGCAGCAGGGCGCGCGGTTGTCTTTCCGGCAACTTCGTCCCGGAACGTCCGATTTGATGATGGCGTGGCTCGAAGCACAGCTAATCGGCTGAATCGGAGACCTGATCGATGATGCTCTTGGCCTTTGAGATCAATTTGTGCGCCGAGGACAGCTTGAGGGCGGCGATCCCGGAGTGCTTCATCAATGCCTTGGTCTCGGATATCCCGTCCAAAAGACTCATGCAGACGGCAAAAGTCGAATAGCGGTCCCGGGTCATCCTGCCACATAACTGCCGGATGTTGGCGATCTCCCGGAGCCTGCCTATGTCCTCGGTCAGGCAGACCCGGATCCGTCCATCCGAAGATCCGCTGAACATGATGCAAAGCCTTCGGCCCCGGCAGGTGTGGCAAAATGAGTAATCGATACCCATGGCCCCGGGTGGAAACTGGGTCAAGGCGTAGCTCCAAAAGTCCCTCAGCCGCCGTTCGAAGACCGCCGGCAACCTGGACCGGCCGTCGGGCAGTCGTTCGCAGAATCCGAAATACAAGGCGATGATCGATTCAGCCTGGATGGTGAGATCCAGTCCGTGGAATGTCGCATCCAACTCCATGATGATCGTCTCGCGGACGAAGTGCTCCAGACGCAGCGGCTGCGCCGTCGCGATGTTGGTGATCCGATCCCGGAAAGCCATCGCGATCACTTGAAAGGCGCGCAACTCCCGGCGGTTGTATGCGCGGTCAGTCCGGGACAGGACCATCGCCAACATGGTGCCGTCGGGTTTTGGCGAGAAGTAGATCAGTGACATATAATCGGCACGGATCCGGGAATAGACAAACTTATAGAGCGCGCTGGTCTGGAAAACGGCATCCGGGAAAGCGAACGCTACGTTGGGCCCCATATCCCAAACATAGTCCATCATGAAATTTTCGGCGAGCAGCAGACTCAAGATATGCCCATAGCGGGCGAACCAGTCCTCCTTCTCAGGGGTCACCGGAAAATCGGTTGCCGCGATCAGGCGGCCCGAGATGTCGAAGAGGTTGATGCCGGCATCGGAGCTTTCGGTTTGTTCGAGAAGCAGTTCGACGACGGCCTTGAGGAATTGATCGTTTTCACAATGCCCGAAGCGGACGCCGAAGTCCGCGAGGACGAGCGGCAACGCCTTGCGGCGGCGGCGGGGCTTGGGCGTCGCCGGATTTCCTTGGCGGTTGGTAGACGGGGTCATAGAAGGATCCGGGACTGGAAAGCATCCCGGCCGATGGACCGCGATCTGGACAGGGCCGGACCCGTGTTTCCATCGACTCGGAGGTCCTTTGATCCTCCGACGTGCTCCAGGGAACACCTCGGCTGTGGTCTGTCACTCGAAATCATTGGAGACCTGTTCGATGAGGCTTCGCGCCTTTGAGATCAATTTGTGCGCCGAGGACAGCTTGAGGGCGGCGATCCCGGAGTGCTTCATCAATGCCTTCGTCTCGGATATCCCGTCCAAAAGACTCATGCAGACAGCAAAAGTCGAATAGCGGTCCCGGGACATCTGGTTGCACCGGTGACGGATCCCCGCGATCATCTTGAGCCTTGAGAGGTCCTCCGTCAGGGACATCCGAAGTCCGTTGGCAGCGGATTCGCCGAAGGTGATGCAGAGGCGCCGGCCGCGGCAGGTATGGCAAAATGAATACTCCTGGCCGTGCAGGCCCGGTGGAAACTGGGCGATAGCATAGTCCCAATACTTCCTCAACCGTCGCTCGAAAGCTCCGGGAAGCTTGAAACGACCATCAGGCATGCGTTCGCAAAAGCCGAAGTGCAACGCGATGACCGACTCGGCATGCTGGGGCAGGCTCGTGATGTGCAGGGTCCGGTCCAATTCGATGACGACCGGCTCTCGGACGAAACGTTCCAATGGCATGGGGTATCTGGCTGTGATGCCCACCATGCGTTCCCTGAATTCCGTACCGATGAGTTGCAGCGCGCGCAATTCTCGACGGGCGTAGCCGCGATCCGGCCGGGATAGTGCCAACACGTGCATGGTTCCGTCGGGCTGGGTCGGGGAACACAAGACTGCCATGTAATTCGCCCCCAGTCTGGAATAGACGAACCTGTAGATCGGACTGGTCTGGTAGACGGAATCGGGATAGGTGAACGCGATCCCTGGTCCGATGTCCCAAGCGTAGTTCACGAGGGAGCTCTCGGCGAGCATGTAGGTCATGGTGTGTCCATGTCGCAGGTACCAGGCTTCCTTTTCCGTTGTCCACGGGTAGTCCGTCGCCGCGATGACGCGCCCCGCCGTATCGATGATGTTCATGCTGCCATCGGTGCTCCCCGTCTGCTCCAGCAACAGTTCGAAGGACGCGTTGAAGAACCCTTCCGGGTCGAGGCCCTGGCAGCGTGTCCTGAATTCGGAGAGGACCAGATCAAGCGCCTTGCGGGACGGACGCGGCCGGGCCGGCGTGGGAGCCAAGGTCTGGATGTCGCGCTGATTCATCATCGTGCCTCCCGGAGTGCGAGGTCGCGTGCTTCCTGCCACGGCCAGACCCGGAAAATCAATCAGAACGAGCTCCTTCTGCCAAGATCGGGCGAGCGCAGCGTTCGGCGATCCGGGACTGGCGGGGTTTCTTCTCACGGTCGCTGCGGGCGATGCTCCTTTCTGGAACAAATGACGCCTATCCCAGAGTCACGCTTCCGTGACCCCGGCCCACCCTGATTAAATCCCTAGGTGCAGTTCTGGAGGCGTTGGATTCCCCGACGCCGACGGCATTCCTGGGAAACGTGGATCTGTCCACGTCCGCGGGAGCGGAGCAGGACAACGGCGTCGGGTCTCCGCGGTCGCGCCAGCGGGAGAGGTCGGAACTCCTGTGGGTCCGGATCGCGGCGGTCCACGCTCGGGACGAAAGGAAGAACCATGAACACGATGGTCGAAGATGAGATCCAATCCGCGCCGTCGATGGATATCGGCGAAATGATCCGTCCCCGTGGAATCGGGCGCAACTACCGGGTCTTGGTCGCGGAGGACAATATCATGCAACGCGAGGTGATCCGCGATGTGTTGCTGGCCATCGAATGTCAGGTGCAGGTGGCTTCGGACGGGGCGGAAGCCTTGGATCGGTACGAGGTGAGGCTAGGATGCTTCGATCTGGTGCTGACCGATCTGGAGATGCCGCGGATGAACGGTGTCGAACTGGCCCAGGCAGTGCGCCGTCTGTCCCCTGGCCAGCCGATCGTGGTCATGTCCGCCAACTTCAAGAGGAACATCCAGAAACATATCCCCGACGGGCTGGTCGTCGGGATCCTGGAGAAACCATTCGGAATCGCCGACCTTCGGCAAATCCTGGACGGTCTGCCGGACCCGGAAAGGCGTTGGATCGATCGTCGATGAAAGGCTGTGGAGATCGGTGATCCGATAGACAACGAATCCATCCGGCACGGGGTGACGACAGGAACCGCGCCACCGGGGAGCCTTGGAAGTCTCCCGGAACGACGGATGGATGAGATCTTCGGAATCGATTTGGGCCCACCGAGGAGAGCGCCGCGGCCGAAGCCAACCTTCGATCGACATCGGGCACGCCGCCGCCGGATTCGGGCCGGGTTGCTGGGTAGATGGCGCTCCCACGGCGGGGCTGCGCTGTTCGAGTCGCGGCTGCGCCCTTTTCTCCGGGCGAGAATCGGGAACCCGTGACGGAGCCCGGTCAACCGCTGCAACCATCAAGAACATCTGGCTCCGCAGCTCGTGGTAGCTAGTTGCGCCCCGATCGGCGTAAACGAAGACACCAGCCGGCAACGGGTGACGGCTGGTGTCGTTGGGAAGACCAAACAAAAGGAGCGCCCGCGGGATTATCAGGCGGCCCGCGCCTTCCGGAAGGCGGCGAAGCCGATCAACGCGGCCGCTGCGGCCAGCGCGAGTTCGCCCGGTTCCGGGACGGCCGCGAAGTTGTAGCCGATGATATCCAGTCCCGTCGTCTCGCCGAGGCCCATGTCAGCCTGGGCCCCGGGTGTGCCGAAGGCGTTCTGCACCTGGCTGCCGCCCTGGAAGTCGTGGAAATCCCCGCCTTGCGCCTGGTTGAACCGCGTAACCTGCGTGGCTCCGTTGTCGTAGGAAAGATAGGACACCTCGGCCAAGGCCGTCGTGAAGCTCCGGCTGGCAGCTCCATTGAAGCGGAACAGATCCAGCGAACCGATGGCGCCGGTGGGGGCGGGATCGCCGTTGTTCAGACCGTTGAGCTGCGAATTGAACCCGAGAACCTCGTTGACCTCGTGCTGTACGGTGGCCAGGAGGTCGTAGCGGGCCGGATTCTGAGGACCCGTCCGGTCCAGGTTCATGAGCGAGGTCTTGAGGCTCACCGTGCTGTCGATGCCGCCGCCGTTGGCGCCGGCGGCCGCGAAACCCAGCGCACGGAGCAGAGGCAACGAGGCGGTCACCTGTGCGCTGCCGTTGACCGGATTGTTGGGACCGGTAGGCAAGAAGCTGAGGGCGGTCGTGTCCGCGGCCGAACGTGAATTCGCCAGGAGCCTGGCCCGGAAACCCGAGTAAGGCACCGTGTTGATGAAGGTCTCGCTTTGCCCCAGGCCGACGCTCTCGTCCGCCTTGAACAGGATGTTCACGACGAGCGGGGCCGGTGTCTGGAGCGTCGAGGAATAGAAGCTGAGCGCTGTATTGATCGTCGTCTGGAAGGCCGTCCGATCGGCCGGAGCCAGGGTTCCGAAGTCAAAGGTCGCGTTGAAACCGACGAAGGACTGGGCGTGGGCGATAGAGCAGCAGGCCATGCCTGCCATCAAGAGGCTTGCTGGCAAACATAGCGTGGGTTTCAAGAGGGCGGATTCTGCGATGCGGATGGTGCGGTCCTTCATGTTCGGTCTGCTGCGGGGGCGATGGTTGACGGACAGAGGGCGAGAGGAACCGACCGCGGTATGATGTGGCAAGCCCGATCCGCACGTCCGGAACGCGCTAACACGATCATGTTGTGAGGATTTCAAAGGCGGTTGGGATCGCGGATCGCCGATCAGGAGCAGGAGCGCGAGGCGTCGCTTGCCGATGGGCACCAGACCGTCGGGGCCGATCTTGGTGCTGGTTCGGAGTCTTCGGACATCCTCAATCCGCACCGGGTTCCATGGGCCGACGATAGTGCGGGGGATTTCGGGTTGGCATGAAGCCGCCTCCTCCGCATGGTCACGTTCGTCGTCCCGTCATCCCATCATCGTCCCATGCCTTTTCTCCCGGCGTCCTGCCAAGTCCCGCTCATCGCGGTCCTTGCCTCCCTCGTGCTTCTCCCCGTCCTTCGTGGGGAGGTCCATCTTCCGGCCGGGTTCGCGCTCGAGACCGTCGCCGATTCGACCGCGGTCTCGGAACCGATCGACCTGACGTTCTCCCCGGACGGGGCCGCTTGGGTCACCGGCCGTGCCGGGGACCTGTGGCGAGTCGATCCCGCCTCCCGCACCACGCGGCGGGTGGGCGGAGTGGCCACCGACGTCAGCGGCGACCGCGGCCTGCACGGGGTCGCCTTGCATCCAGAGTTCCCCAAGACTCCCCACGTTTTTCTCGCCTTTCATCTGACCAACCATCTCGAAGGGAAGTACCGCTCGCGCATCGCCCGTTGGACGGTGGTGGGCAAAGGGGGCAGCGCGACCTTGGACCCGTCGAGCGAGAAGAGC
>CANGMH010000098.1 GCA_947454005.1 Verrucomicrobiota bacterium | reverse complement strand
CGCTCCAAGGTGCGGAAGGCCGGTGTGGTCGCCCCGTCTCTCAGTCTCACGTCCTCCAGCATCGACAGCAGCTACTTCGGCTCGGTCGGCATCCAGGTGGACGGCCTCGAATCCGGTGAATCGGTCATCCTCGACCGCTTCCAGGTCAACACCACCGACGGCACCGTCGACGGCGCCGCCATCCTCCAACAGCGCGTCACGCTCACCGACGGCGAGCAGGGCCTCATAGGCGGTGTGGCCAACGTCAACGTGATCGCCGACCTCACCCCGGCGGATGGCTCGATCACCGCGCAGGTCGACTTCTTCACCAGCTTCGTGCCGCAGATGATCGGCGAATACGTCTTCCGCGTCTCGAGCCCGAGCGGTCGCTTCACGCCCCTCTCCACGCGGTTCACCGTCACGCCGGCGCCCTTGGGGCAGGCCGTCAAGGGTCGGGTCACCTCCGGGGGCAGCGGCCTCGCCCACGCCTATGTCTGCCTGTTGGACGAGGACAACGCGGGATTGAATTTCGTGGCCGGCGCCGTGGCCGATGCGACCGGGCACTACACCATCCCGGCCCGGCCCGGCAACTATCGCATCGTCGCGGCGCGGCCGGGATACGGCATCCGGTTGGCGACCGAGACGGCGGTGACCCTGGCCGCCGGCACGGATGCGACGGTCGATACCACGGTGCTGGCCGGGACGCGCCATATCCGGGGCCGCTTGGCGGACAAGCAGGATCCGAGCAAGGCGCTGGCGGGCGTGCAGGTGGTGTTGGTGGGCAACTTCGGGGAGAACGAAGCCAGCGAGATCTCCTTCGTCTACACCGGCCTGGACGGAACGTTCGATGCCTTGGTCTCGGCCGGCCGATGGTCCGTCTACGTCCTCGATGACGCGGTGACCCAGATCGGCTACGTCGGCCTGCTCGACGGCGTCGAGGTGGACGTCGTCGACGGGGATGAATCGGGGATCCACCTGCTCCTGCCCAAGGCCACCGCCCTCTATAACGGCCACGTCACAGGCACCGGCGGCGCGCCGCTGGAGGGGGTCGAGGTGCTCGGCTTCACGAGCGACTTCTCCTACGGGGCCTTCGGCACCTCCGATGCGGATGGATATTATACCGTGGCCATCTCGACCGACCATTGGCGCGTCGAGCCCTTCGCCGACTCGCTGGAAGGACTGGGCTACGTGGGCGTGCGCTCCATCGACACCGGTCCGCTCACCGACACCGCCGTCGTCGCGGATTTCAGCGCGGAGGCCGCGTCGGCCACGCTCGATGTCCAGGTCAATGATGCCGAGGGCAACCCGATCCCATATCTCGCGTATCGCATCTACCAGGACGGCGGCACATCGCTGTTGTTGGCGGCGACCGACGAGGACGGCCGGTTCACCGTCGGACTCCACGCCGGCAGCTTCCTCTTGGAAGCCGCTCCGGAGACCCTCTCGGGATACATCGAGGCCCGGCCAGCCAACGTGACCTTGGCCGCGGCGGACACCCAGAGCATCACCCTCCAACTGCTCTCGCCGAGCAACCATGTGAACGTCCACGTGGTGGACCAGTTCGGGTCGCCCGTGCCGTTCTTCCCGCTCTACCTGGGCGCGACCTTGGCTGGAAAGACCCACCGCGCGGCGGAATACACGGACTGGGATGGAAACGCCTCCCTACCGGCCATCCCGGGCGATTGGACGTTGCTGCTCAACGAATCCGGATACTTCGCCCCCGAGAGCTATGGCTTCCTGCCGACCACCAACCGGCCGGTCACCGTGGCCGGTGCCGACGTGGCCTACGAGTTGGTGCTGACCTCCACGCTCGTGACCCGCGACGAATCCTTGCGCGTCGTCCGCGGCACGCCGGTCACCCTTTCACTCGCCAAGCTGCTCGCCAACGACTCGGTGCTCCCGGGACATTCGCCGACCTTGGTGTATATCGAGACGACCGGCACCGGCGGCGGCGGCATCGTCCGCTCCGGCGGCTCCGTGACCTATACGCCGCCCGCCTCGGGCAGCGCGGACACCTTCAGCTACATCGTCACCGATGGGGACGGCAACTATGCCGCCGGCACGGTGGGCGTGGTCATCACCGAGCCCGGTGCGGGCACCTTCAACATCCTCGGGATCGTGCCGGACGGGACCGACATGGTGGTCCGCTTCGCCGGTGTGCCCGGCGTCACCTACCAGATCCAGCACAGCTCCAACCCCGCCGGCCCGGTCTGGCATAACGACGCTGCTCCGGTCGCTGACGCCGCCGGCCGCTTCGAGTTCCGCGACATCTCGCCAGGCGCCGGGACCCGCTTCTACCGCGCCTTGCGTGCCGCTCCCTGATCGCCCCATGAAAACATCCCATATCGCCGCTGGCCTCGGAGCCGCTCTGTTCGCCGTCCCGACCGCTTTCGGCCAGATCTTCACGAAGGACGGTCTCGCCCTCGATATCCCCGACGGCGACCTCTCCGGTATCGCCAGCGTGCAACAAGTGACCACGGCGGGCACCCTTGTCACCGACGTGGACGTGACCTTCACGCTTGCCGGCGACTCCGCCTTCAACGGGGATTTCTACGCCTACATCGAGCACGATGGCATCGCCGCCGTGCTGCTCAACGGCGTGGGCCGCACCGTCTCGGATTCCTTGGGCTATGCCGATGCCGGTTTCACCGCGGTCCGGTTCGACGACCAGGCCGGCCAAGATGTCCACACCTACCGGCTCACCTTGGCACCGGTCGGCTTCGGCGCGCTGACCGGCACGTGGCAACCGGACGGCCGCACGGCCCTGCCGGGCACCGCTCTGGATACCCATGCGCGGACCGCGCTGCTCTCCGGCTTCAACGGGCTGGACCCGAACGGGAGCTGGACCTTGTTCGTGGCGGATAGTTCGGCGGGAGGCACCGCCCAGCTGACCTCTTGGTCCTTGGCGATCACCGCGGTGCCCGAACCTCTGCAGCTGGGCGGTTTCACCGCCGCTGGTCTGGCTGCATGGACCGTTTGGCGGAACAGGCATCGCGCCCGGAACGCTCGATAGAGCGTCTCGTGCGCAGCAGAGCCAGCAGACGCGGTCGGCGCGTTTGAACGCAGGAGCGGCAGCGGGGTCGGACAAGCTCGCTTGACCCCGTTGCCGCCCTTGCGCTTGATCGCACCCAGACTCCCCCCTGCCATGAACGCTCCCCGTCTCGCCGGCTTCGTCCTCGCTGTCGTTCTGGCATTGTCGTCCTCATGGCCGTCGTCGAAAGCCCGCGCGGCCGAGGCTCCGACCGACGTCGGGGATAAACCCGCCGCCACCAACGCACCGGCCCGGCCGAAGCTCGCTCCGGTGCTGCCCGTGCCGCTGACCAACATCCTGTCCGCGGCGGAGAACGGGGAATGGCGGAAGAGCGGCGTCTGGACCGCCGTGCCGTCCGGCCGCACCAACGACTTCGCGGGCGTGCGGTTCTGGCTGGACGGCCTGGTCCAGCTCCAGGGCAAGAGCTCCGCGGAACAGGGCAAGAAGTACCGCGAGAAGGTGGTCCTACCGCTGCCGAAGCCGACCAACTTCACCACGCTGCACCTGCTCGGCGGCACCGCTTGGGCCGACGACGCGGGGACGAAGTTCGCCGAGGTCGTCTGGCGCTATGCCGACGGCACCTTCCGGCGAACACCGGTGAACTACGGGGTCCACACGCGTGATTGGTGGGGCCGTCATTATGAGGACCCGGCCACCGTCGCCGATCCCCACAGCAAGTGCGTTTGGAAGGGGGTCCATCCGGACACGAGCCGATGGGGCCGGTATCCCCGCTTCTACCTCACCTCCATCCGCAACCCGGACACCAACAAGGTCGTCCGTTCGCTCGAGTTCGTCAGCGCGATGGCGAAGTCCACGTGGCTCATCACCGGCGTCACGCTCGACCCGCTGCCGCCCGGCGCACGCGACACGGGTTCCGGCGACCTCGACCAAGGTCGGCCCGGACTCACCGGCACGCAGTACGTGACCGTCCTCGATTCCGCGACGGGCAAGCCGATCGCCGGCGCCAAGGTCGCCACCCACGGCCGCGAATCGGTCGGCGCCCCGGACCAATCGGACTACGACCGTGAAGGCATCGCCCTCGCCAACGGCGTCGCCGCCGTGCAGAAGAGCGAGACCGGCCTGGACCAACTGGAGGTGCGCGTCGACGCCGAGGGATACGTCGGGTTCCGCAAGAACTTCGACCTGAAGAAAGGCGACGTCCTGCCGCCGAACCTCGAGGTGAAGCTCAAGGGCGGCCTGACCATCGGCGGCATCGTTCAAGATCCCGACGGACAGCCGCTGGCCGGCGCTCAGGTGTCCGGCGGCGCTTCTTGGGGCAATGAGTCGGAGCGCGAGATCGTGGAGAAGTATCCGTTCGACCATCGCGCCGTGACCACCGACGCGGACGGCCGATGGTCGATGAAAGGCGTGCCCGAGCCGCTGCTCGCCAGCCTCTATCTGAACGCGTCGCACCCGGACCATGTGTCCGCCGGTTTCGGGGCCCGGGGCAACGAGAAGTCCGAGGAGCAGCTGAAGAAGCAGACCCATGTCGTCAAGCTCCAGCGGGGCTCCGAGGTGACCGGTGTCGTGCTCGGACCCGATGAACGCCCCTTCAGCGGCGCGACCGTCAAGGGTGGCCAACGTTGGGGCGGCGACAGCAAGAAGGAGGTCAAGACCGGCGCGGACGGACGCTTCCGACTGCTCAATCTCCGTCCGGACATCCAGCCGGTGACGGCGACCGCCGATGGATACGCCCCGGCCAGCAAGGTGGTGACGCCGGGCACCAACGCCATCGAGATCACCCTCCAACTGAAGCAGGGCGCATCCTTGAAAGGGATCGTGCTCGACCCGGAAGGCAACGCGGTGGTGGGCGCGCGGCTCGTCTACGAGATGCGTGATTACAGCGCGTCCCAGCAGAACAATCTGGAGTGGGAAGGCCAGACCGATGGCGACGGCCGCTTCGAGTGGAAGAGCGCACCGGAGGGCGAATCCGAGTTCTACGTGTACAAGCAAGGCTTCGGACAGAAACGCGGCGTGAAGGCGAAGGCGGGGCCGGAGGACAACATCATCCGCCTCAGCCGGATCCGGAAAGTCATCGGCGTGGTCGGCGACGCGCAGACCGGGAAGCCCGTCCCCCGGTTCACCGTCATGCCGGCGACGGGCGATGGCGAGAAACTGAGTTCCTGGTCCGACAGCAGCCGCAAGGCCTTCTCCGATCCGGAAGGCCACTTCACGCTCGATTTGGACGAAGAAGATCACAACGTCATCCAGGTGGGCGCCGAGGACCACCTCCCGAAGACCTCCCTGCTCCCTGCTCCGCAGGGCGAGTTCATCACCGTGACCGTGCTGCTCGAACCCGGCGAAGGACCGGCCGGCGTCGTGGTCGATCCGGCCGGAAATCCTGTCCCCGGCGCGGAGGTGGCGCTGGTCACCAAACAGTCGCACGACATCAACCTGCAGCGCGGCCGGTTGATCTCGTACGGGTCGGGCAAGGTCGTCCGCTCGGACGAGCAAGGCCGGTTCAAGCTGCTCGTCGCGGCGGATCCGCGCCGGATCGTCGCTGCCAGCGAGATCGGATACGGCGAGGCGACGCCCGAAGAGTTCCAGCAGACCAAGACCATCGTTTTGCTGCCTTGGGGTCGCATCGAGGCGACCGTGCTCAGCGGCGGGAAACCGGTGTCCGACCGCAGCTACATGCTTTCTACCCAACCGCAAGGCTGGGGCGAGGGCTCGCTCAACGTGCAATGGGACGGATACAAGGCCGAGACCGACGCCGAAGGAAAGTTCACCATGGGCAAGGTCCCGCCGGGTCCGCGCGGCCTGATCCGGCTCATCCAGACCGACGCGAACTCCTGGGCCCACGCGCAGACCATCCCGGTCGACGTCAGACCCGGCGAGACGACGGTGGTCACCTTGGGCGGCACCGGCGCCGTGATCAGCGGCCATGCGGAGGCCACGGCGCTGGTGTCGGGCAAGGAAGGCGTGCGGATCAACGGCGGACTCCACACGCCCCATCCACAACCGCCACAGGGACTGAAGACGCCCGAAGAGTTCCGGGCATGGGCCGAGCTGCCCGAGACCAAGGAAGCGCAGAAGTCGTTCCGCAGCTACACGGCGGAGTTCAAACCTGACGGCACCTTCTCGTTCGATGGCGTTCCGCCCGGAGAATATACGTTGTCCTTGATGGCAACCATGAAGAAGGCAGGCGGGCAGCCGTGGGAGATGATCCAACTGGGCCGCTTCGAGCGACCGGTGTCCGTTCCCGACACGGCGCAGACCGCGGTCGTCCCCATCGATCTGGGCGAGATGGTGCTGCAGCCGATGCCCGCACCGGGGAGCGTCCCGCCTGAGCCCTGATCCGGAAGGGATCGCCGGCGACCGCGGATGCGCGCGGGATCCGGAGTCTAGGCTTGCCGAACCGCGCGCGGGTCGCACGGTGCCGCGGTGAACCGATCCTTCCTTCTCTGGGTGCTCGCGGCAGGCCTGCTCGCCGGTTGCGGCAAAAACGAGACCTCCGCGCCGCCCGCCGCTTCCGTGCCTCCGCCGGCGCCGGCCCCTGCGCCGATGGCGCCGCCCGCGACGGTCCGACCTCCCGAGGTCGCCGTGGTTCCTCCCGCTCCAGCCGCCACCGTGGTGCCGGTGCCGAAAGCACCCGCGACCGGGCCGACCGCGACGGTGAAGGTCGGCGGCGTCGACGTCTCGCCCGAGCGCTTGGCGTCCGACTTCCCCGAGGCCCAACGCGCCATCGCCGAGGCCAACCGAATGCTCCAGGAGATCCGCGCCGCCCGTCAGACGTCCGCGCCTCCGGCGAGCGCATCCGCAGCGCCCGCTGCGTCGCCGACATCGCGCATCCTGGCGGCAGGCGACCTCTCCGGCGACACGGTGACCCGCGGCCTCAAGGAAGCGCTTGGCAAGGGCCTGGAGAGCGCGCTGGCACGGTTGGGGAGCGACGGCGGGTTCCTCACCAACGTCGCCGTCCGCATCCCGATGCCCGAGCAGCTGACCGTCGCCGACGCGCTGTTGCGCAAGATCGGCCAAGGGAAGCTCGCCGATGATTTCGTCGCCTCGATGAACCACGCCGCCGAGCAGGCCGTGCCTGCGGCCGCGGAGACCTTCGCCGGAGCCCTGCGCCAGATGACCGTGCAGGACGCCCAGAAGCTGCTCCAAGGCCCCGACGACGCGGCGACCCAGTTCTTCCGCCACGCGACCGACGCCACGTTGCGCGAGAAGTTCCGGCCCATCGTCCAGCAGGCGACCGCGAAGACCGGCGTCACCGCCGCCTACAAGCTGGTGGCAGACAAAGCCGTGTTGGCCAGCCCGTTCGCCAAACAGGAAGCGCTGGATGTCGATGGCTACGTGACCGGCAAGGCATTGGACGGCCTGTTCAAGACCATCGCCGACGAGGAGAAGCGCATCCGGCAGAACCCGGTGGCGCGCACCACGGAGCTGTTGAAGTCCGTCTTCGGGGCGTTGAAACGCTGACAGAAGGCCAAGAGGAAAAGGAGAGGCCGGAAAGGTCGGGCCAGAAAAAAGCCCACGTAAGCCGTGAGCCCTGCGACGGAAAAGATGGTGCGCGGTACAGGGTTCGAACCTGTGACCCCTACCGTGTCAAGGTAATGCTCTACCACTGAGCTAACCGCGCACTGCGTCGAAGGAGGCGGGAATCTATGGAGTCCCGTCCCGCAGACAAGCGTTTTCTTTTTTTCGGGGCCGATTCGTCCTGTGGCGGAGGGCCGCTTCGGCGCCCGGTCCGCGCGCTCGCCTTCGTCCCGGGCCCGTTGGTAGGGTCCGTCCATGCCGTCTCCGACAGGATCGACCGACCGTGTCGCCCGCATCGTCGCCGCCACGCCGGTCCTCGACATCCACACCCATCTCTACGACCCGAGCTTCGGATCGCTGCTGTTGCGCGGCATCGACGACCTGCTCGTCTACCACTACCTCGTCAGCGAATCCTTCCGGCAATCCGACGTCCCGGAAGAACGCTTCTGGAGCGCCACCAAGACGGAGCAGGCCGACCTCATCTGGGACGCCTTGTTCATCCGCCATTCCCCCGTCTCCGAGGCGTGCCGCGGCGTCCTGACGGTCCTGAACGCCTTCGGCCTCTCGCCGAAGCAGGGCGACCTCAAGGCGCTTCGCCAGTGGTTCGCCGGACAGAAGCCGGCGGACCACATCGATCGGGTGGTGACCCTGGCGAACGTCCGCGGCATCGGCATGACCAACTCGCCGTTCGACGATGAGGAGCGGCAGTTCTGGGACGCCGGCACCGCGCGTGACCCCCGGTTCTTCGCGGCGTTGCGCATCGATCCGCTGCTCGTCGCCTGGAAGCAGACCGTCCCGCAGCTGCGCGCGTGGGGCTACGATGTTTCGCCCGGGCTCGGCCAGCGCAGCGCCGACGAGGTGCGGCGGTTCTTGGCCGACTGGACCCGCCGGATCGGCGCCCGGTACTGCATGGTCTCGCTGCCGCCGGGCTTCGCGTATCCAGCGGACACGGAGACCGCGTGGCTGATCGAGCACGCCGTGCTGCCGCACTGCCGCGACCACGGCCAGCCGTTCGCGCTGATGATGGGCGTGAAACGCGCCGTGAACCCCGCGCTCCGCATGGCGGGCGACGGCATGGGCCGGAGCGACCTGTCGGCGCTCCAGGCGCTCTGCGCGGCACATCCCGGGAACCGCTTCCTGGTCACCTGCCTGAGCCGTGAGAGCCAGCACGAGCTCGTGGTGCTGGCCCGGAAGTTCCGCACGCTCCATCCGTTCGGATGCTGGTGGTTCACGAACACGCCCCAGCTCATCGAGGAGATCACCACGATGCGCCTGGAACTGCTGGGCACCAGCTTCACACCACAGCACAGCGATGCGCGCGTGCTCGACCAGCTCGTCTACAAGTGGAGCCATTCCCGCGAGATCCTCGCGCGCTGTCTCGCGGAGCGGTACGCCGCGCTGGAGGCGAGCGGCTGGCGGGTCACAGACGCGGAGATCCAGCGGGATGTCTCCGAGATGCTGGGCGGGGCGTTCGAGCGCTTCTGCGCGGGCTGAAGCTGCCGGTCGGACCGCACGCCGCGCTCCCGGTCCGCCGGCGCGCTTCCCATCGGCGCCGCCTCCCGCTAGCTTCCGCGCGCATGTTGCTGGTCATCGACAACTACGATTCGTTCACCTTCAACCTCGTCCAGTATCTGGGCGAGATGGGCGTGGACATGCAGGTCCACCGCAACGACCAGCTCACCACCGAGGCCGCGCTGGCGCTCGCGCCCGAGCGGGTGCTGATCTCCCCCGGGCCGTGCTCGCCCAAGGAGGCCGGTCTCTCGAACGACCTGATCCGTGCGTTCGCCGAGCGCGGCGTGCCCATCCTCGGCGTCTGCCTCGGGCACCAGTGCATCGCCCACACCTTCGGCGCGACCGTCGTGGTCAACCACCGGATGATGCACGGCAAGACCTCGCCGATCTTCCACGACGGCAAGGACCTCTTCGAAGGCATGCCGAATCCCTTCAACGCGACGCGCTACCATTCGCTTGTCGCGAAGAAGGACACCCTCCCTCCCGAGCTCGTGGTGACGGCATGGACCGCCGAGGACGAGGTGATGGGCCTGCGGCACAAGACGCAGCCGATCTGGGGCGTGCAGTTCCATCCGGAGAGCATCCTCACGGAGAACGGCCGCCGGATCCTCGCTAACTTCCTCAAGCTCGGGAACTGATCCCCTTGGTCATCGGCCGCGGATGTTGCCGCGCGGCCCGATCCGGGCTATCGCTCGGCGCATGAACGGAGCCGTCCGCCGAAGCTTCCTCCACTGGATCGTCGCCGTCGGGATCGTCGGCGCCCGTGCCCTGGCCGCCGATCGCGGACCCGGAGCAGGATCCGCGGCCATCCGGGCGAGCGACCTGCTCGCGCGGACGACGGTGCTCGCGTCCGACGAGTTCGAGGGGCGCGGTCCCGGCACGCGCGGCGAGGAACGCACGACATCGTGGCTCGCGGACCAGTTCCGATCGATGGGCCTCGAACCGGGCAATCCGGACGGCTCGTGGTTCCAGGACGTGCCGATGGTCGGGATGCGTTCCGAGACGCGGGTCACCTTCCACAAGGGCTCCGCGGCCGAGACGCTGACGTCGCCGCAGGACTTCGTGTCGTGGTCGCCGTCGCAACAGGACCACATGGCGGTGGCCGCCAGCGAGATGGTTTTCGTCGGCTACGGCGTCGTGGCACCGGAATACGGATGGGACGACTTCAAGGACGTGGACGTCCGGGGCAAGACGGTCGTGTTCCTCATCAACGACCCGCCGATCCCGGACCCGAAGGACCCTTCGAAGCTCGACGACGCGATGTTCAAGGGGAAGGCGATGACCTACTACGGCCGCTGGACCTACAAGTACGAGATCGCCGCGGCGAAAGGCGCCGCCGCCGCGCTCATCGTCCACGAGACCAAGCCCGCGGCCTACCCATGGTTCGTGGTGGTGAACTCGTGGGGACGCGAGCGCTTCGACCTGGCTGGCAACACCGAGGCGCAGGTGCAGGCCGCCGGATGGATCAGCCTCGAGCGCGCGCAGAAGCTCTTCGCCGCCGCCGGCACCAGCTACGAGGCCGCCAAGCAGGCCGCGCTGCGGCGTGATTTCCGCCCGATGCCGCTGGGCATGACCGCCGACTTCGCCGTCACCAACACGATCCGCCAGGTCCGCTCGAAGAACGTCGTCGCCAAGCTCACCGGCAGCGATCCGAAGCTCCGCGACGAATGGGTCGTTTACACGGCGCATTGGGACCATCTCGGACGCGACGAGAAGCTCGCCGGCGACCAGATCTACAACGGCGCCGCCGACAACGCCATCGGCACCGCCGGGTTGCTCGGGATCGCCGAGGCCTTCGCGAAGGCGCCCGCCAGGCCGAAGCGCTCGTTGCTCTTCCTTGCCGTCACCGCCGAGGAACAAGGCCTGCTCGGCGCGAAGTTCTACGCCACCCGGCCGCTCTATCCGCTCCGGCGCACGCTCGCCGACATCAACATGGACGGCCTCAACACCTGGGGCCGCACTCGAGACTTCTCCGTCGTGGGCCTGGGCAATTCGACGCTCGACGACATCGTGCTCGGCATCGCAATCGGACAGGGACGCACCGTGAAACCCGAGGCGATGCCGGAGAAGGGCACCTTCTACCGCAGCGACCACTTCGAGTTCGCCAAGGTCGGCGTGCCCGCGCTCTACGGCAAAGGCGGGATGGATTACCGCGACAAGCCTCCGGGCTACGGCCAAACCAAGGCCGATGAGTACACGGAGCGCGACTACCACAAGGTCAGCGACGACGTGAAACCGGACTGGGACCTCTCCGGCGCGGTCGAGGACCTCGAGTTGCTCCACCAGGTCGGCGAACGCGTCGCCGACGGCAAGAAGTGGCCCGCCTGGAAACCCGGGACCGAGTTCAAAGCCAAGCGCGACGCGATGCTGGACGCGGCCCGCTGAGTCCGCGGCACGGGGCTCACGCCGCTTGTCTTCGGACTCCCGAACCGGTATCCCCTCGCGCGTGAAACCGTTCTTGGCGTTCCTCTTCTTCTTGGTCACGACCATCATCCTCGGTGTCGGCATGTGGATGGCCGTCGACAAGGGGTCGCTTTGGCTGCTGCTGGCCGGAGTGGTCGGCTACATCGGCCTGTTGACCCGCTTCGGTTGCCAGACGCACTGAGCCATGGCCGATCTCCCCGTTCCCGCGACCGGGGACGGTCCGCGGACGATCGTCCCTCCGTGGGACACCCCTGCGCTCCGGCGCCACGCGCGGCGGTTGCTCGAAAGCCATCGGCGATGGACCGGACGCGACCTCCTGCCCCTGTCGTCCGACGATGGTGAGAACGCGGCTCGCCTCGCGAAGGCGCCGTTCGTCGTCGTCTCGCACGGCACCGAAGCGGACCCGGTGCTCGATTACGGCAACGACGCGGCCTTGGCGCTCTGGGAGATGCCTTGGGACGACTTGGTGCGGACCCCTTCCCGTTTCACCGCCGAGGCCCCGGACCGCGCCGAACGCGCGCGACTGCTCGACCAGGTGACCCGCCACGGGTTCATCGCGGATTACACCGGGATCCGCGTGACCCGCACCGGCCGACGTTTCCGCATCGCGCAGGCGACCGTGTGGAACCTGGTGGGCGACGACGGCGCCGTGGCCGGACAGGCGGCG
>CANGMH010000097.1 GCA_947454005.1 Verrucomicrobiota bacterium | reverse complement strand
GGGCGCGGTTCCCCCCCGCGCCCTGATCTCTTCGCGAAGGCTGCGTCCAAATGGATCCCTCGACGGGCGTCACACCTCGGAATCCGTGGGATGCGAGGGGTGGAGGAGGAGGATCGGGCGCGGTTGGAACCGCGGCCCACTCGAAGGCCGCGCGTTCTTGGAGCGCGGTGGCAGAGCGCAGCGCCGACACCGCTTTCGACCAACGGACGCGCCTTCAGGGGGACGGAACCGTTCGTCCGCTCCGAAAGCGGGGTGGGAGATTGGAACAACAGACACGCCGGACCGCTTCGCGATCAGCTGCGCTCGCCCCCTTGCCCCGCAACTGTCCACCAAATCGAGACACCCTCTGTCTTGGGCTGGCACCCCTTCAGGGTACTACCGGATCGGGAGCAGCCGGGGGTATCGCTGCGCTCAACCCCCGGCTGATGGCTGCCAACCCTCCGGGTTGGATCGGGGCGGGCTTCGGCGGCAATCCGACACGAACCGCGCACCTGACATGTCACACCTTCGCGACCCACTTGCGGTCTTCCCACACGGCCTGGAGCGAGGTGAGGTTGCGGCGGTCGAAGACGTGCTTGGCCGCGGTGAGCAGCTTGCCCTTCTTGGCCGCCTGCCACGCGTCGCTGGCGCTGATGGCCACGTATTGCAGCACGCTCGGGTCGCGGTAGCAGTCGATCATGCAGCGGGTGCAGCCGTCGCGGATGAGCTTGGAGTCGTCCCACTCGTACACGTTGCACATGGGCGTCTCCCAGAAGTGGCAGCGGTAGAGGTTCAGGTGCCAGTCGAGGTAGAAGTACTTGTGGCCGCCGAGGCAGCCGAACTTCTCCTTCTCGCCGCGCAGATGGCGCTGCATCTCGTCCAGCGATTCGGTCGGGTTCACCACCGGGTAGCCGCTCTGGTGCTTCATCACCTTGATCTTCTCGAAAAGCGCGATGAGCTCGTCCTTGGTGAAGCTGACGAGCCCGCCCTCGCTGAAGCTGAGATAGCTGGAGGCGAGGTTGGTGAGCGGATAGCTGAAGGTGCAGCTCTCGAAGCCGAGCGACTCCAGGAAGGCCGGGAGCTTGCCGAAATCCTCGATCAACCGGCTCGCGGTGATGCTCGCGGTGGTCTGGATGCCCAGGCTCCTGAAGACCTCGTTGGCGCGCTTGATCTTGCGGCAGACGTCGGGCAGGCCCCGGTTCTTCTCGTGCACGGCGATGTCGTGCGCGTCGATGGACATGATGACGCTGCTCAGGCCGTCGGAGGCCAGGTCCTTCATGTTCTGCTCGGTCCACAGGCCGCCGTTGGTGCAGATCATCGGCTTGATGCCGCGCGCCGCCGCGTAGCGGGTCATGGCCCGCAGCTCTTTGTGGACGAGCGGCTCGCCGCCGACGAAGAGCAGGTAGCCGATGTGGTTCTTGACCGCGATGTCGATGACGTCCTGGGCCTCGCGGAGGGTGACGCTGCGGCGTTTCTTCGGATCGAACTGCGAGCGCGCGAACCCGCAGAAGCCGCAATCGGCGTTGCACAGGTTGGTGATGGCGAACTGCAGGTAGCCGGGACCACCGTGGTCGAGGACCTCGCCGATCAGCTTGAGGACCGAGGTCTTCGGCGGCTGGACGGGCCGTGAGAAATCGACCGGATGCGGCGCAGGTGCGGCCGGGGCGACGGGTCCGGGATCGGATGGGGCGTGGGCGGTCATGCGAACGTCGGCGGAGAATCAGGCAAAAGCCCCGGGTCGCAACCCTTTCTTCCGGCGGGACGGACGGACGGCATGGCGCCGGCGACGCCGGCACCGGTCACTTTGCAGGCATCGCGTACGGCGCGTCCTGGACCGGCGTGACCGTCGGCCGTTTCGCCTCGACCAGCCAGAGCAGGAGCGCGACGACGGCACCGATGGCGAGCATGTACACGAGCCGGAGCAGGCGCATCCGGCTGAACCAAGATTCGTTCCTGAGGAAAAGCGTGGTGCCGTTCGACTCGGTGGCCTGTCTGAGTTCGTCGCGCATCGTCGTCCCTAGGAAAACAGGTTGAAGAACGAATAGCTAGAGGGGTGATTCCCTTATCTTAGGAATATGATCGTCACGAAGTTGGTGGTTCGGCGGAGATCGCGCCTTCCGCCTTAGGACGCCGCGACCAACGGCGCACGGCCGCGCCCGGGCGAGTCGCGCCTCACCGCGGCTTGCCGGGCGGGAGACCGCCGTTAGGCTCCGCGGCACATGAGTTTCGTCGCCGAGTTCGATGCGTTGCCGACCGCCGTCCTGGTCCAGCGGGCCCGGTCGGCCTCGGGCGCGGACGTCCGGCGCCTGATCGCCGGGGGCGCCGCGACGTTGTCCGATTTCGCGACGCTGCTCTCGCCCGCCGCGGGTGAGCTGCTGGAGCCGCTGTGCGCGCGGTCGCAGGCGCTGACCCGCCAGCGTTTCGGGAAGGTCATCCGGCTCTTCGCGCCGCTCTATCTCTCCAACGAGTGCGTGAACAACTGCGCGTACTGCGGCTTCTCCCGGGACAACGCCATCCTCCGCGTGACGCTCAGCGTGGACGAGGTCCGGCGCGAGGCGCAGGCGCTGGCGGCCCAGGGGTTCCGCAATATCCTGCTGGTGGCGGGCGAGCATCCGAAGTTCGTGTCCAACGGCTACCTCGCGGATTGCGTGCGGGCGCTCCACGAGACCATCCCCTCGCTCTCGCTGGAGATCGGGCCGATGGAGACGGCGGATTACCGTCCGCTCGTGGCGGCCGGCGCGGAAGGGCTGGTCGTGTACCAGGAGACGTACGACCGCGAGGTCTACGGCCGGATGCACACGCTCGGGCCGAAGCGGGATTTCAACTGGCGGCTGGAGTGTCCAGAGCGCGCCTACGCGGCGGGATTCCGCCGGCTCGGCATCGGCGCGCTCCACGGGCTGGCGGATTGGCGCGCGGAGGCGTTGGCGACCGCGGCGCACGCGGCGTACTTGTCGCGACATTGCTGGAAGGCGCAGGTCACGGTGTCGTTGCCGCGGTTGCGTCCGTGCGCCGGAGATTTCCAGCCGCTCACCCACCTCGGCGACCGCGAGCTGGTGCAGCTCATCGCGGCGTTCCGGCTCTTCTTGCCGGACGTGGGGCTGGTGCTCTCGACCCGCGAGCCGGCGGCGCTCCGCGACGGCCTGCTGCCGCTCGGCATCACCCACGCCAGCGCCGGGAGCCACACCGAACCGGGCGGCTACACCGGCGCCGGCAAGGACGCCATCCATCAGACGGTGCGCGGCCGGATCGTCGCGCTGGCGGCCGATGCCGGCGAACGGGTCCTCGCGACGGGACGGGCGACGAACGCGACCGGACAGTTCGAGATCGCCGACGACCGCTCGCCCGAAGAGGTCGCCGCGCTCATCCGCCGGCTCGGCTACGAACCGGTCTGGAAGGATTGGGACGCGGCGCTGACGGCCTAGCTCCCTCCGGGTCTTTCGCCTTCCGCGCGCCGGGACCGCGGCTAGGATCGGGCGCATGCCTTCGATCCGGAGCGCCTCCTTCCTGTTCCTCCTCGTCTCGACCGCTCTGGCATCGCTGATGCCGCGGGCCCGGGGCGAGGACGTCTTCATCCGCGTGTCCGCCGGCGAGATCGACCGGCGCGAGAGCATCGTGTCCTTCCCGCTGCCCGAGGGTCTCGAGGCTCCCCTGCGGCTGGTCGGCCCGGAGAACGCGATCGACCGCATCAATTTCCCGGTGCAGGTGGACGCCCAGCGGCGCGGTTGGTTCGTGCTGCCACAACTGCGCCATGGCGCGTCCTCGGTCCTCCAGCTGCGTGCGAAGGCACCCGCGCCCCGGGGAGCCGAACCGTTGCAGACGCATCCGACCACCGGCGGAAAGGTCGAGTTCCTGCGGACCGGCCGTCCGGTGTTCGTCTACCAAGGACAGCCGGGCGCGATGCCGAGGTCGGACATCCCGGCGATCTACCGTCGCGGCGGCTATGTCGGCGAGGTCTTCAGCCCGTCCGGGAAGCTGCTCACCGACGATTATCCGCCGAACCACATCCATCACCACGGGATCTGGTCGCCGTGGACGAAGACCGAGTTCGAGGGGCGGAACCCGGATTTCTGGAACATGGGCGACGGCAAGGGCCGGGTGGATTTCGTCGCGCTCGACGCCACATGGAGCGGATGGGTCCACGCAGGGTTCCGCAGCCGGCACCAGTTCGTGGACATGCTCGCCAAGCCGGAGAAGGTCGCGCTCGACGAGACCTGGGAGATGCGCCTGCTCAACGTCGGCGGCAGCGAGAAGGCCCCGGTCAACGTCTTCGACCTGGACATCACCCAGCGCACCGCCGGCCCGGTCCCGCTGAAGCTCCTGGCCTATCACTACGGCGGGCTCGGCTTGCGCGGGGCGCGGTCGTGGAACGGCACCAACGCCTGCAGCGTCCTCACCAGCGAAGGCGTGACCGACCGTCTGGCCAGCGACGGGAAGCCCGCCCGCTGGTGCTGGGTCGGCGGCGACGTCCAGGGCGTGCGCACCGGGATCGCCGTGCTGGGGCATCCGGACAACTTCCGCGCACCGCAGCCGGTCCGGACGCATCCGTCGGAACCGTTCTTCTGCTTCACGCCGTCGAAGTCCGGCGATTGGGAGATCAAGCCGGGCCAACCCTACGTCGCGCGCTACCGTTTCGTGGTCTCCGACGGACCGCCCGACGCCGCGGACATCGAGCGCCGTTGGAAAGATTTCGCATCCCCGCCCAAGATCGAGGTCTCCGCGCCCTGAGACCTGAAACCCGAAACCCGAAACCCGAAACCCGAAACCCCAGACCCCAGACCCCGGCTTTCCGTGCTTGGTCGGACGCAGGGTCCGGACGTAGGTTGCCGACATCACCATGAACCTTCGCCATCAGGACGGTCCGCCCCGCTGGTGGTTGCTGGCCGGTGCCGCGCTTTGCCTCTTGCTCCCGGTCCGGGCCACCCCGGCCAACCGCGCCGCGCTGGAGAAGCATTACGACCGGTTCCTGGCCAAGCCGCTGGCCCGCTGCACGACCTGCCATCTGCCGAGCGACAAGAAGTTCCCGGAGACCCTCGACGAGTTCCCGCACAACCCGTTCGGCGTGCGTCTCCGCCAGCTCGGTGACGACCTCGCCGCCGCGGGCAAGCCGAAGGACCTCGCGGCCCGGCTCGCCGCCGTCGCCAAAGAGGACGCGGACGCCGACGGTGTCGACAACGAGACGGAGCTCCTGCTCGGCCACGATCCTGGCAACCCGAAGGACGTGCCGTCCGCGACCGAGCTGGCCACGGCGGCGTCGCGTTCGGCGGACTTCGCCAAGTTCCTCGCGAGCTATCGGTGGCGACCGTTCGAACCGGTCACGCGTCCGCCTGTCCCCGCGACCGCCGTCGCCGAGAACCCCATCGACGCCTTCCTTGCCGTCGCGCGCGGTGCTCGCGGGCTCAAACCGCGACCGGAGGCGCCGAAGGAGGTCCTCTTGCGCCGGGTGTACCTCGACCTGGTCGGGCTGAACCCGACACCGGCCGAGCAGAAGGCGTTCCTCGACGACACCGCGCCCGGCGCGTACGAGCGGCTGGTGGACCGCCTGCTCGCCGACCCGCGCCATGGCGAGCGCTGGGCGCGGCACTGGATGGACGTGTGGCGCTACAGCGATTGGGCCGGCTGGGCCGACGGCAACCAGGTGCGCGACTCGAAGCCCCACATCTGGCGTTGGCGCGACTGGATCGTCGGCGCGCTCAACGCGGACAAACCGTACGACCGCATGGTCACCGAGATGCTCGCGGCGGACGAGGTCGCGCCGGAGGATCCCGACGCCCTGCGGGCCACCGGCTTTCTCGTCCGCAACCACAAGATGCTCTCCCGCGAGCAATGGCTGGAGGACACGGTGAAGCACACCTCGCAGGCCTTCCTCGGTCTCACCATGGGTTGCGCGAAATGCCACGACCACATGTACGACCCCGTCTCGCAGCGCGAGTACTACGCGCTGAGGGCCGTCTTCGAGCCGCACAACGTCCGCACCGACCGCTTGCCCGGCGAGCTGGACACCGCGAAAGACGGCTTGGTCCGCGCCTTCGATGCCACCAATGCGCCGACGTACTTCCTCGTCCGCGGCGACGAACGGCATCCGCTCACCAACGAGGTCATCCAGCCCGGCGTCCCCTCCGCTCTCGGAGGCCGGCTCGATATCCACGAGGTGAAGCTGCCTTGGCTCGCCGCCAACCCCGACCGCCGCGAGTCCGTCATCCGCGACACCATCGCCGCCAGCGAGAAGGCCGTCACCGAGGCGAAGGCCGCTCTCACCCAAGCGCGGAGCGCGACCAACGCCATCCCCGCCAAGCTCCGCGAAGCCGACCTCGCGCTCGACCTCGCGCTCGACCTCGCCGAGAAGAAGAACGCCGCGCTGCTGGCAGTGATCACGGCGGAGGGGAGCACGGACACAAGTAGCCGCCGACGTGAGGAGGCGGAGGCCACGTCTTCCACAAGGGGCCGCCTCGTGACCGCGGCGGCCACCAACGCCGTCCTGCTCCAGCGCAACGCCGCCGTCGCCGAGGCGCGACTCAAACAGCACCAGTCCCGGACCGCGCTCGCCGCCGCCGCGCCCGACAAGGCCGACGAGCCGAAGAAGAAGCTCGCCGAAGCCGATCAGCAGCTCGCCGCCGCGGTCGAAGCGCTCGCCAAGCCGCTCGACGCCGCGTTCACGGCGCGTCCCGCCGAGACCTATCCCGCGACCAGCACGGGACGCCGATCCGCCTTCGCCGGGTGGCTCACGTCGCCGCGCAACCCCCTCACCGCGCGGGTCGCTGTGAACCACGTCTGGCTCCGCCATTTCGGACGCGGGCTCGTGCCGACGCCCGCCGATTTCGGCCGCAGCGGCCGTCCGGCGACGCATCCGGAACTGCTCGATTGGCTCGCCGCCGAGTTCATGCAGCCCACGACGACCATCGGCGCGGGCGGAAGCGCTCCGGGCGGATGGTCCTTCCGTCATCTCCATCGGCTCATGGTCACCAGCGCCGCCTACCGCATGGCTTCGACCCCGGATCCGGCGGACCTCGCGGCCGACCCGGACAACTTCCAGCTGTGGCGGATGGATTCGCGACGGCTCGAAGCGGAGGCCGTCCGCGACAACCTGCTGCACGTCGCCGGCACGCTCGACCCCGAGCGCGGCGGACCCGACATCGACCAGAAGCTCGCCCTCACCTCGCCGCGGCGCTCTATCTATCTCCGGCACGCCGCCGAGAAGCAGGCGGAGTTCCTCCAGATCTTCGACGGCCCGAGCGTGACCGAATGCTATGAGCGGCATCCCAGCGTCATGCCGCAGCAGGCGCTCGCGCTGGGCAACAGCGCGCTGGTGCTCCAACAATCGCGGGTCCTCGCCGCCAAGCTGGCAAAAGAATCGGGCGGTGACGAAGCGCGGCTCATCGGTCTCGCCTTCCAACGGATCCTGGCGCGCCAGCCGACCGAGGCGGAACGCAATCAATGCGCCGAAGTGTTCGCCGCGCATCCGGTGAGCGCGGACGTCGCCGACAAGACCTTCGCCCGCGCCGCCGAGAACCTCGTGCTCGTGCTCTTCAACCACAACGACTTCGTCACCGTGCGATGACACCGGAACGCTCACCCGCTTGCCCCGGCATCACACGCCGCTCGTTCCTCGCCGACACGGGCATGGGCCACGCATCCGGCAAGCGGTTGGGCGAGGTGGTCTCGCAACTGGCGCGGCGCGGACTGCGCACGACCACCGAGGCAGGCAGCCGCTCCGGATTGCCGGTCTTCAAGGTCGCGACCGATGCCGCCGTGATCCCCGGCAACCGCGCCAGCGACCTCTTGGCGGACGACGCGCCATGAAGGCGGCCCTGCTGGACATCTACCTGCTACTTGCGCTCGCTTGGCCCGACCACCAGCGCCACGCCGCCGCCCACGGATGGTTCGCGCGGGAATCGAGATATGGGTGGGCCACCTGCGCCTTCACGCAATTGGGGTTCGTCAGCCCTTCTTCGAACCCGGCCGACACATCCGGTGCGGTGCGCCCGGTGGAGGCGGCCCACCAAGCCGGCGGCCGGCTCCACATCCACGACTTCCAGAAGGGCTCGGTCCACGTCATCGTCACCTGAAACACATGGATCCTCGACGCCATCCCGATTGCCCCGGCATCACCCGCCGCTCGTTCCTCGCCGACACGGGCATGGGTTTCACCGGCCTCGCGCTCGGCGCGATGCTGTTCCGCGACGGCGCCCGGGCGGAGACGTCGGCTTGGCAGCCGCCGACCGGCGCGCCGCATTTCACGCCGCGGGCGAAGTCGGTCATCTGGATCTTCCTCTGCGGCGGCGTGAGCCACGTCGAGAGCTTCGACGTGAAGCCGGAGCTCACCAGGTACGCCGGCAGATCGATCTCCGAGACGCCTTATGCCGGCGTGCTCTCGACCGAGGGCAAGGACGTCATCGGCGCGAACCCGGCCCACGGCAACCGCAAGGTCATCATGCCGCTGCAGACCGGCTACAAGGCCTACGGCGAGTCCGGCCTCGTGGTCGGCGATTGGTTCAAGAACATCGGCGGGTGCGCGGACGACCTGGCGGTGGTGCGCTCGCTCTGGACCATCCACAACGACCACGGCGCCCAGCTCACCTGGCAGACCGGACGCCATCCGCGCGAGCTGGAGCATCCGACCCTCGGCGCGTGGATGGCCTACGGGCTCGGCACGCTCAACGAGAACCTCCCGGAGTACGTCGTGCTCGGCGTGCCCACGGGAGATTGCTGCGGCGGCGCGTTCACCTACGGCGCGGCGTATCTCGGACCGGAGAACGGCGGCGTGCGGCTGGGCACCGACCCGAAGAACCCCCTGCCCTTCATCCGTCCTCCGGACGGCGCGCTGACCACCGAGGAGCAGACGGCGAACCTCAGCCTGCTCGGCAGGCTGAACCGCCTCGCCGGCATCGATTATCCCGACGACCAGAACCTCCGCGCGCGCATCAAGTCCTACGAGCTCGCCTTCCAGATGCAGACCAGCATCCCGGAGACGATGCAGCTCGACCGCGAGCCGGAGCACATCCGCCGCATGTACGGACTCGACCAGGACGCCACGAAGGCATTCGGCGAGCAGTGCCTGGTCGCGCGGCGCTTGGTGGAGCGCGGGGTGCGCTTCGTGCAGCTCTTCCACGGCGGCGGCGGCGGCGGCGCATGGGACGCCCATGGCGACATCAAGAACAACCACACGTCGCTCTCCGCGCAGGTGGACCAACCGGTCGCCGGCCTGCTGAAGGACCTCAAACAACGCGGCCTGCTCGACGACACCTTGGTCGTCTTCGGCACCGAGTTCGGGCGCTCACCCGGGGCCGAGGGCACCGGACGCGACCATCATCCGCAGGCCTTCAGCGCGTGGATGGCCGGCGGCGGGATCAAGGGCGGCGTCCAGTACGGCAAGACCGACGAGCTCGGGTTCCACGCGGCCGACGACCGCCGCTACGTCACCGACATCCACGCGACGGTGCTCCACCAGCTCGGGCTCGATCCGCGACGGCTCGAGGTCCCGGGCCGCAAGCGGCTCGACGTCGACCACGGCAACGTGATCCGCGGGATCCTGGCGTAGCCGCCGAGGTCACGAGGCGGAGGGCCTCCTTCGCACCGTTGGCTCCCTGGACGCCGGAACCTCCGCCTCGTCACCTCGGCGGCTACAACTGCTGTTGGCTTTTGCACTGTTCTTCAGAAGTAGGCAGATAGGAAAGGGTTATCTCGATTTCGCCCTGCCCGACCTGGATGCGCTGACACAGGCTTTCGGCGATTTTGCGCTTTTCATCGGTCGGTAGGGTGGGCCAGCGGCCGTAGAGTGCGCGAGCTTCCGTCATCACTGCGTCTGCTGAAAGGGTGTTCACTTTGAGGAAGTCCACCTCGGCTTGGAGCTTCGGCAGTTCTTTGGTCAGTTGGGTCAGCCGTTCCTCGGCCGGCTTGTAGAACTCACCGAAGCCCTGTCCGGTGATGTGTCCGTCCAAATAGAGCTTGTGGGTGCGGTTCATCTGCTCCCGGACCTGCTGGATGGATTGCTGGTGGCTGGTGAGGAGCAGCTCCTTCTCTGCCAAAGTCAGGTTCGCCTTGGTCAGGTGCGCGGCAAGCTTCTCCGGGGCGGTGAAGAACACCTGCAATTCCTGATGGAAGATCGCCTCAAGATCGGCGATGGGTATCCTGTTGGTGCACTTCCGGCAGACGTATTTCGGGGTGCCGCTGCGGACATACATCTTCCCGCCACAGGCGCACCACGCGAGGTTGCCGAAGGTGTACGTCGGGAGCTTGCCGGGGAACCGGTTGACCTTTGCCTGCTCTTCGATGATTTGATTGACCTCGTTCCAGAGACTTTCCGGAACGATGGGTTCGCAGACGACCTTGCCCCATTCGGATTCCGGCTTCTCGGCATACAGCCACTCGCCGTTCTTCTTCACCCGGTTGAAGAAATAGATGCCCTTGGCGCTGGTTTCTACCAGCACTCGGCGGACGTGCATGTCCCGCCAAAGCTTGCTTTCGCGAGTCCGGTAGCCGGAGGCGTTCAGGAGCTTGGCAACGGTGCCCTTGCGGCGGTGTTGGCGGAACAGTTCGTAAGCCTTGGAACGGATGGGGGCTTCGTCGGGATGGGGCACGAGTTTCTTGTCCACCCACCGGTAGCCGTAGGGGGCATGGCCGTTGATGGGTTTGCCCATCTTGGCACGGGTGAGAACGGAGGCGTTGACCCGCTCGACAATTTCTTCCCGTTCCCATTGGGCAAAAACCCCAAGCAGATGGAAGAACATCCGCCCCCCGGCCGTGCTGGTGTCGATGGACTCGTTCAACGAGATGAGGTCGGCGTTGTTGGCCCGAAAGAAATCGCCGAAGTCCTGAACCTCGCGGAGGTTGCGGGAGAGACGGGCCAACTTGCTGAACAGGAGCGCTTGGATGTGCCCGCGCTTCACGTCGGCCATCATGCGCTTGGCCTCGGGATGCTCCACGACCGCCTTGCCGGATTGGCCCGCGAGGTCATAGACCTCGACGATGTTCCAGCCGCGGGCAGTGGCATACATCTTGGCCCTCTCCAGATGATGCTCGGGGGCCTCGCCCTTTGCCTGCTCCTCGGTGCTGACCCGGATCCAGATGCCGACGTTGCGGAGGTCGGTGCCGAGCGGATGGATGGAGGTCTTCATGGCGACCAATTCTTATTCTGAATGACTAAGTCATCAATCGGAATCTTATTCTTTCCGGCTAACTTTCCTGCATTCTCGTGGTGATGAAGGCACCGCGCTATGCAAGAGAAGCAGAACTGACGGCACTGGCAAAAAAATGCCGGGAAGCGGCGGGAAAGACCAAGGCGGAAGCGGCAAGGGAGATGGGCGTCAAAGAACCGTCGCTTTACCACGCGGAGGAAAGCCCGGAGAAATCGTTCACCAAGCTGCGCAGTCGGATGATCGAGGCGTATTCAGGTCTCAAGGTTTCGGGACCGTATTTTCGGCTCGAAGAGAAGTGAGGCTGGTTTTCCGGCCCCGTGTCACTTGGTCTCCGGTTTTGCCATTTCCCGCTGCGCCTTCCGAAGCACCACCGCCAAGTCCACCTCCATCGCCTTCGCCATCCGCAGAAGAGTTTCAAGCGCGGGGGAGGTCATGCCTCGCTCGATGTAGCCGATGGCCTGCTGGGAGAGGCCGGACTTGGCCGCGAGCGCATACTTGGACAAGCCGCGCTGCTCCCGTTCCTCTTTGAGGAGGCGGAACACTTGGGCGGTGACGGCCCGGCAGTCGCTTTCGTCGGACACCCTTGGCTTGTAGAGCGGAAATGAGTTGACGACATACTTCCGTATATTTACGTATCGCCAATGTTCGCACGCCGCCTCGGCCCCGACCCACACCTGCACGGCCAGCGCACCGCCGCCCTCGCCGGCTGCCCGGATGTTTTGGAGCTGGAGGACGGAAACTTCGCCGTCATCGGCATCGACATCACCGCGCAGGCAAAGGGGAAGTTCCCGCCGACGGTCGGATGCGGCCCGGATGAGCGCGTGGTCTGGATCCCGCGCAAGACCTTGGTGCTCGCGAAGGCCGACATACCCGACCGGGTGTGACGAGACCCTGCCGGGCGTGGTAGAATGGCGGGATGGAAATCCTGCTGCACTGGGTCAGGGAACACGGCTTCGACCTCTTGGGGGCGGTGGGCATCATCGCCAGCCTCGGCTTCACG